>JBDTDX010000384.1:0-6802 GCA_039922815.1 Granulicella sp. | reverse complement strand
CTGCCATGGCAAGGCGCACGAGCCTCGGTGCATTCGCGGCGCGGAGGAGACGTTCGGCGAGAAGGAACGTCGCCGCTGTCGAGATCAGAATGGCGACGGTGACAAAGGCAAAGATCGCCTGCCAGCTGTGGGCGACCTTGAGCATGGCGGTGAGCGTGATCAACCACAACGGGTGATAGCCATTGGTGGGAACGATGCCGTTAAAGGTGGAGCCGGCGCCATGCGCGAGGTTTGTAGCGACCTTCAGGTAGTAGTAGAAGTCGTCTTCCTGGTACTCCATCCACGTGCCGCCGAGCGAGTGGAGGTAGGGTCTCAGCACGGAGATCAGCATGAGCAGACTCCAGGCGGCGACGAAGGCGCGGCAGACCCAGAGATTCTCGAGGACGGTTGGTTTCGCAACACGCTCTGTGTGTTCTGGCATTCAGGCTCCGAGGACTTTGTCGTGCGGCAGGAGAGCGGCGAGCCTTATTAGTTCTGGTCTGTCAGTTCGCTGCGCATGCCTTCCATCTCGGCGAGAGCGTGCTGATTGCCGGTGCGATTGGCGGCGGCGATGCCTTCGTGGAGGCGGGCCAGCGCCTCCTCCGGCCGTTCGAGCTTGATGAGTGTCTGCGCGGACATCTGGTATGCGGGAACGTAGTCCGGATTGATGCCGATGAGGGTAGCGAACTCTTCGAGGCCCTTCTCGGGATTGCCCTGGCTGATCTGTTCCATGGCGAGGCCGTAGCGCGCGAAGGCGTTGTTT
This sequence comes from Granulicella sp., assembly GCA_039922815.1. Classification (GTDB taxonomy): domain Bacteria; phylum Acidobacteriota; class Terriglobia; order Terriglobales; family Acidobacteriaceae; genus Edaphobacter. The sequence goes on along the minus strand of JBDTDX010000384.1, from coordinate 6,060 downwards.
GCATCGAGCTGAAGGATTTCGTGGAAGGCGGCGATCTTGTCCATACAGTATCGTGCGGTGTCGGCGGGGTGAAAGGCAAGCCGCCCGGGGATTTACACTAGAGATATGAGCAATGAAGTTCTTTCCCGTACCGTCTCCGAGTCGCAATCGGAGCGCACCGAGATTGTGTTTCCGGCGGATTCGAATTCGCTGGGAAATCTGTTTGGCGGACGGCTGATGCAGTACATCGACCTGGTGGGAGCGATGGCGGCGAGTCGTCATGCGCGAGCCATTACGGTGACGGCCTCGATGGATCATCTGGATTTTGTAGCCCCTGTGCGCGTTGGCGAGTTGCTGATCATGAAGGCGAGCGTCAACCGGGCGTTCCGGACCTCGATGGAGGTGGGCGTGCGTGTGATGGTGGAGGATGTACAGGAGCAGCGGCTGCGGCATGTGTCGAGCGCGTATCTGACCTATGTAGCGGTCGATCGTACGGGGCAGCCGCTTGTGGTGCCGCAGGTGGTGCCGGAGACGGAACACCAGAAGCGGCGTTATGAAGATGCGGGTCGTCGACGCGAGATGCGAGCGGGGGAGACGCAGCGGAAGAAAGCAATGCGCGCAGCTCTCCCCGACGGATTCAACTATTAGGATTTACGGAGCAGCATAAGGAGAACGATATGGGACATATGGGAGCAGGAGCAGCGCAAGGCCCGCAGCCGTTGCCGGGAGTGGCGCACGTAATCGCGGTCGGCAGCGGCAAGGGCGGCGTAGGCAAGACGACTGTAGCTGTGAATCTGGCGGTTTCGCTGGCCAAACTAGGGTACAAAACGGGACTGCTGGATGCGGATATTTATGGCCCGAATGTGCCGATGATGCTGGGAGCTTCGCGGCAGCCGAATGTCCTTGGCGAGAATCGGATTGAGCCGTTGGTGGCGCATGGAGTGAAGTTCATTTCGATCGGCTTGATCTCGCCGGGCGATAAGCCGATGGTGATGCGCGGTCCGATGCTGCATCAGATCATCAAACAGTTTTTGACGCAGGTGGAATGGGGCGAGCTGGATTTTCTGGTCGTCGATCTGCCGCCGGGAACGGGCGATGTGGTGATCTCGCTGGTGCAGACGGTGCCACTGACGGGCGCGATCGTTGTCTCGACTGGCTCGGGCGTTGCGTTGCAGGATGCGCGGAAGGCGCTCGAGATGTTCCACCAAGTGAAGGTGGAGGTGATCGGAATGGTCGAGAATATGTCGCAGATGACGCTGCCGGATGGAACGGTCATCGACGTGTTCGGCGCTGGCGGTACGGAACGGACGGCTGCGGAGTTCGGGTTGCCGTTCCTCGGAGCGCTGGATATGGACCCGAAGGTCCGCATCGGCGGCGATCGTGGACTTCCGGTGACGCTGGCGGGACCGGATTCCGCCTCAGTGTCAGCCTTTTATGACGTGGCGCGAAAGGTTGCGGCGCGGGCGATCGAAATCTCGGATACTGAGGAAGACGTTCTGGAGATCAACTAAAAGTTGAGCGTTGGACACTTAGAAAGCTTGACGGCTGGCGTATCCTTAACTCAGAGGTGGTTCGGATGATGGCGGATGCGGAGCGTGTGACGACGCGGCAGCGGGCTATTCTGACGGCCATCGTCGAAAGCTATATCGATACCGGTGAGCCGGTGGGTTCGGGCACAGTCTCGCGGATGTCTCAGCCGGAGATTGCGGGGCTGAGTCCGGCAACCGTGCGGAACGAGATGGCTGCCTTGGCGGACGAAGGATTGCTGGAGCAGCCACATACTTCTGCCGGGCGCGTGCCCTCGGCGCGGGCGCTGAAAATGTATGTGGAACAGATTCGTGGCGGACCGAAGATTCATCGGCTCTCGTCCGGAACGCGGTCGCCGATGGAGTTAGAGATTGATTCGAGCTTTGTCGGGCTCACGGGGACGCAGGCTGTGCTGGAACGGACTTCGCATGTGCTGGCAACGCTGTCGAGCGGCGTGGGTCTTGCGATTGCGGCCGTCGCCGGCGGCGACATGCTGGAACATGTGCACTTCTCGCGGCTGACGGAGTCGCGTGTGCTGGCGGTTGTGGTGACGAAGTCGGGTCTGGTACGGGATCGTGTTCTGGCACTTGATCGCGACTTGACGGTGCGGGATTTGGAGACGGCTGCGAACTTCCTCAACGAGAACTTTCGGGGATGGAATATTGAAGGCGTTCGGCGCGAGATTGCCCGTCTGGTGGAGCGCGAGCAGAACGAGTATCAGCGCCTGTTGAGTTCGGTGCAGCAGCTCTGGGCACATGCAGTTCCAGAGGCTACAGCGATTCGGCAGACAGTGTATGTGGAGGGCGTTGCGAACCTGGTGACGAGCCAGGCTCGACAGGAGGATCGGGAACGACTGCGCGAGATGTTGATGGCGCTTGAAGCCAAGCAACGGGTTATTGAGCTGCTGAACGCCTATATCGACACGCGGCAGGAGAGTGTTCGCGTCGTGTTCGACCTGGAGGAGCAGGCGCCCGAATTGGCGGGACTGGTGCTGATCGCCGCGCCGGCACGGATGGCGGGCGAGAATCGTGGAACGGTGGGTGTCATCGGACCGAAGTGGATGCAGTACGAACGGACGATGAGCGCGGTGAGTTACATCGCACAGGTCTTTGACCGGATGCTGGAGCCGCCGCAATAACGTCGGTTTGCCTAAAGAGCAAGGATTCAGAGGCAGGGTGGGATGGAATGATCAAGGAAAAGAGCTGGGACCGGTTCGCAGATGGGGTCGCGCGTTGGACGGGAATCGGCAACAATAGAAGTGATACTGAATTAAGGAGTACCGAAGCAATGCAGGATGAGACCGCAGAACAGGGATTGCAGGAGCCAGAGATTGTGAGCGGGCCGGAAGGCGTCGTCGAAACCGCCGGGCCATCGGAGCTGGAGCAGATGCGCGGTGAACGAGACCAGCTGCTTGATCGGCTGGCACGCTTGCAGGCCGAGTTCGACAATGCGCGGAAGCGCGAGGTCAAGGAACGAGCGGATGCTCGCGACTATACGATTACGAATACCGTCGAGCCGTTTCTCGGCGTCATGGACAACTTTCACCTGGCGCTGAAGGCCGATGGAACAGCGGCGCAGCTGCGATCCGGTGTGGAACTGATCCTGAAGCAGATGGAAGATGCGTTGAAGAGTTTGAACGTGCAGCCGGTGGAATCAATTGGGACGCAGTTCGATCCGCGAATCCATGAGGCCTTGGGAAACATCGATACCTTAGAGTTTCCAGATCACCAGGTGCTGGAGGAGATTCGGCGGGGATACAAGATCCGCGAAAAGCTGTTGCGGCCGGCGCTGGTACGCATTGCGTCGAATCCGGGTCAGGTGTCTGAGTAAACAATCAGGAAAGAAGTTAGGAATTCATAGAGATGAGTGCGACGGCAAACGTGACGAAGATTGATTATTACGAAGTGTTATCGGTATCGCGGGACGCGTCCGACCAGGAGCTGAAGACCGCGTATCGAAAGCTGGCGATGGAACATCATCCGGACCGCAATCCGGACAATCCGGCGGCCGAAGAGAAGTTCAAAGCATGCAGCGAAGCCTACGGTGTTTTGAGCGACGCGGACAAGCGTGCGGCTTATGATCGCTATGGTCACGCGGCGTTTCAGGGTGGCAGCCCGGCGGGCGGCAGTCCGTTTGGCGGCGCGCAGGATCTGGGAGACATCTTCGGCGACCTGTTCGGCGAGATGTTCAATATGGGCGGCCAGCGGAAGCAGTCGCGTGTACAGCGGGGTCGCGATCTGCGGTTCGACATGACGCTTGCGTTCGAGGAAGCGGTCTTCGGCAAGGAGCAGGAGATCAACATCCGCCGGATGGAGGTCTGCGACGACTGCAAGGGAACAGGCGCGGCCAGCGGCAAGGCTCCAATTACCTGCACGCAATGCGGCGGGCGCGGACAGCAGCGTTTCCAGCAGGGCTTCTTTTCGGTGGCGCGGACGTGCTCGGTCTGCAACGGCACGGGAACGCTTGTGGTTGATCCCTGCAAGACCTGCCGGGGCGAGACGCGGGTGCAGAAGGAGCACACTATTCTCGTCAAGGTTCCTGCGGGCGTGGAGCAGGATACGCGCATCCGCTACCAGGGTGAGGGCGAGACGGGCAAGTTCGGTGGCCCGGCTGGCGATCTGTACGTCGTATTGAATGTGAAGGCGCACAAGTTCTTCGATCGCGATGGCGACGACCTGCACTGCGTGCTGCCGATCTCCTTTCCGCAGGCGGCGCTGGGCACAGAGCTGGAGATCGAGACGCTCGAAGGACCGGCGACGATCAAGGTTCCCGAAGGCACGCAGAGTGGCAAGGAGTTCAAGCTGCGGGGTAAAGGCGTTCCGCACCTCAATGCGCATGGCAAGGGGGATTTAGTGATTGAGATCCGCGTGTCGACTCCGGGCAAACTGACGAAGCCGCAGCGGGAGTTGCTGAAGCAGCTTGCGGAGACGATGACGGTGGAAAATACGCCGACTTCGCGCGGATTGTTCAGCAAGGTGAAGGATATTTTCAGCTAACTCTTTGGAAATACTAAGAAGCCCGGACCATTGGTCCGGGCTTTTTTGGGCTTCTACCCTCCCCAGGGCGCTAATTGCGTGTAAGTTCCTTATTATCTGTTATCTAGCCGATAACTGCCCTGTTATTTATAAGATTCTATTGGACTTACAGCTAACTATTTGATTCCAAAGTGGTTAGCCAGATGAGACGCGCTGATTCTCAATCACTTTTCCTTTGCTTATTTCTATTTTACGGGATTCGGGATAACTCGTGTGCACTTGATGGTGTTTGTTTTCTGTTAGTTGTGGGTTTTAGGGCTTGACAGGATACTTGGGAGCTTATTCTCACTATCAAGGAAGGTCGACGGGACCCTGATTTCGCTGCGGGGGAACAAGGTTCCCGTTGTAAGGATCAGTTGAGGTGGGAGCTGACGATGGCGATGGCGGCGATAGCTGCGGTTTCGGCGCGGAGGATGCGGGGGCCGAGGGTGACGTGCTGCCAGTGGTGGTCGGTGAAGAGGGACATTTCCTCCGGGGTCCAGCCGCCTTCAGGGCCGATTGCAAGGGCTATGCAGGGTTGTTCTTCCCACCCTTCGCGGTGGGGCTGCGAAGGATGGGGCACCCGGACGGTTTCTTCCTGCCGTTCGTGGTGAGGCTGGGCGAGGGCATTGAGGGCGGCGGCGAGGGTGTTGATTTGCTCGGTTTCGCTGAGGAGGATGCGTGTGGGGGAGGATTCGGATTCTAGGGCTGCTTTGAGGGTTGCGGGGTCGGCGATTTCGGGGATGTCGGTGCGGCGGGATTGCTTGGCGGCTTCGAGGGCGATGCGACGCCAGCGTTCCACACGCTTTGTGGCGGCCTGGGCGAGATGCTTTTCGGTGCGGCGAGCGAGGATGGGCGTGATGCGGGCGACGCCGAGTTCGGTGGCCTTTTCGATGGCCCACTCCATGTGATCGAACTTGAAGACGGCAAGCAGGAGGTGGAGCGGGAGCGCGGAGGAGGCTTCGATCTCTTCGTGGAGGAGGAAGCGGACTTCGTGGTCGGAGACGGCAGTGATTTCGGCGCGGTGGAGGAAGCCGTTGGCCACGACATCGAAGACCTGGCCGGGCGTGGCGCGGAGGACATGGGCGAGATGATGGGCCTGGTCACCGGTGAGGGCGGCGGTGGTAGGGTGTCCGGTGGCAGGGGAGAAGGTATCGGCAATCCAACGACGGCGCATAGAGACAGGGTAACGGAGGTGGGCTATATTGAGTGAGCAGTTGCTGTATTGACTGCATATTCTGAGGCTGGTTGAGGTGAAGTAATGATGCAGAAATTGATGAATCGTACGCTGGCGCTAGCGCTGATCCTGACCCCTGCGGTGATGGTTGCGCAGGCTACCCCTGAGGCTCCTGCGGCACCAGTTAGTCCTGCGGCTCCGGCTGCTCCTGCAATGCCAGCAAGCCCTGCAGCACCGGCTGCTTCGGCTGCGCAAGTTGCTGGATTTGATGGAACGTGGCAGGTGGTCGGCGATGTGGCGGGTAATCCGGTGACGTCAACCTGCATTCTGACGACGACCGAAGGCTCGGTCAAGGGAACCTGC
>JBDTDX010000383.1:0-2687 GCA_039922815.1 Granulicella sp. | reverse complement strand
TTACGGACGACTTCGCCGATCTTTTCCCCATCTTTATCCGAGCTGACCAGTTCCGAGCGCGTGAGGTCGGGGCCTGTCTCGCCGCCTCCTGCATCGCGCCCGTGACAGAATGCGCAGTTTTGCTGGAACAGCGACTGACCACTTGCAATGGCGGCAGGAGAGAAAGCTTCATGCACTGGGATGGGGCGGGGTGTTCCCGCAGGGTTTGCCTGCCGGGCCGCTGGAGCCTGAGCGCGGACGATGCTTTGCGAGGTCGCAAAGGCCACCATCGCAAACAGCGACGCCGCGCACAGAATACGGGTCCAGGAAGAACAGTCACGAAGATCATTCATCGAATTACGCACTCCACGGTTCAAATGGTCGCTCTTTATCTCTACACCCGCTTTGGAGTTGAGACAAGGCAGCGTAACGATGCGGAATATTGCCGATATCCTGCCGGACTAAGTCTAACGCCACCTCACGCTACTCGTGCAAACGCCCTCCTCGGAGACAGATTTGCCCGGGCGACGCATTCGTTCGGTACTCCGGGTTGCTACCAACCTCCTGTTGGCGCTGACCACCGGCAGCTTTCGCTTGCCGCGATCCCCGTGGAATCAGATTCGCTGTGAAATACTCTGCAAAGGCGGACGCCGCAGGGCGCATCCGCAACACGGAACAATGGAGATCTGATCGATGAGTTTTGTAGCCAACGAGAAACGGTATGACGGAGCGCAGTTTCGGCGGTGTGGACGATCCGGGATCGTTCTGCCGCCAGTATCGGTTGGACTATGGCAGAACTTTGGCGGAACCGACGTCTTCGAGACCGGGCGGGCAGTCATTCGGCGGGCATTCGACCGCGGCGTCACCCACTTCGACCTTGCGAATAACTATGGGCCGCCCTACGGCTCGGCGGAGAAGAACTTCGGCGAGATTCTGCGGAAGGATTTTCGCAGCCACCGCAATGAGCTGTTGATCTCTTCGAAGGCTGGCTGGGATATGTGGCCCGGCCCCTACGGCATCGGCGGATCGCGCAAGTACCTGCTGGCCTCGCTCGACGAGAGCCTCGAGCGGATGGGCCTCGACTACGTGGATATCTTTTATTCGCACCGGCCCTCGGTCGATGTGCCGCTCGAAGAGACGATGGGCGCACTCGCGCACGCCGTGCGGCAGGGCAAGGCGCTCTACGTCGGCATCTCGTCGTATAGCCCGGAGCGGACGCGCGAGGCGGCAAAGATTCTGAAGAGCGAGGGCGTTCCTTTGCTGATTCATCAGCCGTCCTACTCCATGTTGAATCGCTGGCTGGAAAAAGAGCTGCTCGGCACACTGGAGGAGCTGGGCGTTGGATGCATCGCTTTCTCGCCGCTGGCGCAGGGTCTGCTGACGAACAAATATCTAAACGGGGTGCCCGAGAACTCACGCGCCAACTCGGATGGCTCGCTGCCGAAGGGATTTTTGAACAAGGAGAATCTCGACCGTGTGCGTCAGTTGAACGAGATCGCCAAGGGGCGCGGACAATCGCTGGCCCAGATGGCGATTGCGTGGGTGCTGCGCGACAAGCGCGTCACGTCGGCGCTGATTGGGGCGCGGAATGTGGAGCAGCTCGACAACTCGCTCGATGCGCTGCATAAGCTCGACTTCACGGAAGCGGAGCTGAAGGAAATTGATACGTATGCGCAGGAGAGTGAGATTGACCTGTGGAAGGGCGCGCGCGAGGGAGACGCTTAGCAGCGTCTTTCCGCAAAAAGCCCGGTCTCTGACCGCCACCATGTTGTAGGTGGTGTCGCTTCAGAGGCCGGGCTTTTTGTTTGAGCGTCCTTATTATTTCTTAGCGGATGTGCTTATTATTTCTTAGCGGATGTGGCCTTCGACTTCGTCAGATTCTCCGCGAGAAACAGCCCGGACTTACCTCCTGTGACCAGGTCCAGATCGCCGTCACCGTCCATATCCTTGACGACAATCTGCTGGACGCCGCCGCCCATGCGCCCGCCATAACTGATCATGTGGCGAATCCACTCCACACCACCATTGCCGGGGTTCCGCGCGGTCGCGGCGGTGGCTGGCACCTTTCGGTACTCGTACCAATACACGCCATTCGGTTCGCGCTCGCCGGGGTCGCCGCCGTTGTGCGCGAAGTAGCGCTTGCCGGTCACGAAGTCCAACTGGCCATCGCCATTCATATCCACGAGCGCCGAAGCATGCGCCTGCGACCAGGTGTTATCGATGACATGCTGAATCCACTTGTCGTCGGCGGTGTGCTCATACCAGGCGATGCCGTAGTCGTGGGCCATGCCGGCAAGCAGGTCCTTGCGGCCATCGCCGTTGATATCGATCAGATACATGAAGCCAAATTGCGCGGCCCGCACGGGAGCGTCGGCTGCTGGAGCGGGTCCAACGCGGGGGCCGGCTGCGGGGATCGGATGCTGCGCCCAGTCGGTCGCGTGAAACACCCAGTCGCCAGGGGCGTGGATATCTGCGGGCGCTTCGAGCCATCCCTGCGGAGTGAGGATGTCGTTGCGGCCGTCGCCGTTCACATCGCCAACGCCGATGCCGTGGCCATAGCTCTTCTGCGAGACGACGTGTTTGACGTACTTGCCGTTCACGAGTTCGAACCATGCCAGAGGCACATTCGGACGATCGAACTCCGGCAGGATTTCGAGGGCCTTGCCATCGTTATTCAGATCGACGAGAAAGGCGAACTCCGTCGGCCC
>JBDTDX010000382.1:0-1921 GCA_039922815.1 Granulicella sp. | reverse complement strand
CCCGTCCTCTGGGGAGACGAAACCACCGTCCGCGAACGCCTAGCCGCCAGCTTCACCCGTATCGAAACCAAGCTCATCCCCATCTACTTCGATCTCCCCACCAACCCCGCCGGAGTCATCGCCTTCTTCCGCAAATACTTCGGCCCCACCCAGGTCGCCTTCAGCCGCCTCGACGAGCCCGGCCAGGCCGCTCTCGCCGCCGATCTCGAATCCCTCTGGTCCGCCGCCAACATCGCCCCCGAACCCACCAGCCACACCCTCATCCGCAACGAATACCTGCAAGTCACCGCCACCCGCGAGACCGCAACGTAGATGCCTACCGCAAAGCCCCCCACCGCTGCCGCCACCGTTATACTTCAGGCAGATTCGGAGCAATGCGTCTACCGTCGATCATCTGCGGCCTGCTTGTCCTTACGCTTCTCGCCCACCCGCGCCGCACATAATCGCAGACCGATCCCGCCACCACCTCCTACCGGCTCAACGTTGCCGTCGATGAGGTCAGCGTCATCTTTCACGCGGCCGACGTCCACGGCCTTCCCGTCAACGATCTCAAGCTTAGCGAGCTCACGCTCCTGGATAACGGTCGTCCCCCACGCAAGATCCTCGCCTTCCAACCCCTGCAAAACTTCCCCATCCGCGCCGGCATCCTCATGGATGCAAGCGAGTCCATGTTCGTGACACGTTCCGCAGATCGCGCCATCGCCATTCGGTATATGCAGCAACTCCTGCGGCAACAAACGGATCAGGCCTTCGTCGTCAACTTCCAGTCTCTTTCCACCCTGTCGCAGCCCTGGACCTCCAGCCCGAACGCTCTTACCGCCGCCATTCGGGATCGAAACATACCCGCAGGAAGCAAACCTCACATCCCCGGCACCGCTATCTTCGACACCCTCTATCGAACCTGCCTGAATCAGTTCGGACAAATCGACAACGCAGCCAGCGGCAACTTCATCCTGCTCTTCTCCGACGGCTCCGATAATGCCAGCCACGCCTCGCTCCAGCAGGCAGTCGACATCTGCCAGCACACCAACACCGCCATCTACGCCTTCCATCCGAAATTTTCCACTGACTCGCAGACCCTGACTCAGCTCACCACCCAGACCGGTGGCCGCGCTTTTTACGACGACGGCTCGCCAGAGAGCATCGACAATGACCTTCGCGCGATCGAAGCCGATCTCCGCAACCAGTACCGCATTATCTACCGGCCTCAAGCGATGAAACACAACGGCGCTTTCCACCACATCGAGCTAAAGACCCCGGACCGCGTAGACACTCTTACCATCCGATCCGGCTACTATGCCCCAACACGCTAGTTGCAAGTCCTCAACGGCATTCTCCTCAACCCCTCCCCCTGGGCGTTGCCGCCTCAGTAACCCCTGCCCAAAAATCTCAGGAACCATACCCCCTCACGCAACATCCAATTACTACACCGAGTCCCACCCAGGCCCCTTCCGTTCACATTCCGGGTTCTCGCGCGAAGGCAGATATACTTGCGTACAGTGCAACGAAACTCAATAAAGGCGTTAGCGACGCTGCTGCTGGCCACGACGCCTCTGTTAACCGGATGCCTCGCCCACACCCGCATCGTCCCCAAAACCCGCATCGCCCCCGTCGTCATGGGCGAGAGTCTCGACCAGCTCGTCAGGCAGCTCGACGGTCGCTACAACGCCATCCAGACCATGCACGCCGACATCGAGATCTCCGGCATCTCCGGCGGCAACCTCCAGGGCGAGATCAAGGAGTCCATCGCCCTCGCCGGCTATCTCTTCATCCGCAAGCCCGCCGACCTCCGCATCTACCTCAAGGTCCCCGTCGTCAGCTCCCTCGCCCTCGACATGGCCTCCGACGGCAAGAACTTCAAGCTCTACATCCCCTCCCGCCATAAAGCCATCGTCGGCTCCAACCAGGTCACCATCCCCTC
>JBDTDX010000381.1:0-2447 GCA_039922815.1 Granulicella sp. | reverse complement strand
CGATCAAGGATTATGACATGGTCCTCGATCACTTTCCGGCGAGCAATAAAGTGCCTGCGTCGCGGCTACACAAGGGGCAGGCGCTGCTGGCGCTGCATCAGAATGATGGTGCTGTTCGCGAGTTTCGTGCTTTGATCGCGCGTTTCCCTAATGCGCCGGAGGCAATGCTGGCGCGTAGCAAGCTGAGTGGGATGGGGATCACCGTTACTCCTCGTAGACCCTCGCGGAATCAGTAAGTTAGCGCCCTAAGTTAACGTACGCATCAGGCGTTCGATCTCTGCCCTCTGGTTCCCGGACAGCGGAAGCAGCGGAAGCCGGGGATTCCCGCCAAAGTAGCCGTTCAGGTCGCAGCCATACTTCAATCCCGCAACTCCTAACTTCTCTTCTATCAGTTGAATAGCGTCAATGATGCGATGCTGTTTTTCCTCTGCCAAAGCAGGGTCGCCGTCCCTCCAAGCGGCCATGACCTCGTAACTGGCTTGGGGAGCGGCGGCGGCGAAGGGTGGAATTGCCCCGACGGCTCCCGCTTTCAGATCGTCCAGCATGGTTTCGGTATTGTGGGCAAGTATTTGAAGGGATACGGACTTTTCGCGTGTTTTGATGGCCGGATGGGAAGATGAGGCGGCAATCGTTTTACCACCGGCTAGGCTTTCAGCAGAAACCAGACCAGAGGGCTTCATGGATGACATTCTTCCTGTAAACGCGGCAAATACATTGGTTACGGTGATCGTTCGTTTGACGATGGCGGTCTTTTCGAGGAGGAAGTGGATTTCCTTCGGGTCTTTGAAGGAGCTTGAGAGGCCTAGAATCCGGTGGTGAAATGCCAACTCAACAACTAATTCTGGTTGAAATTTTCCTTCTAAGATAATGGGAAGAAGAGACTTATCGGCTATGGATTGAAAGTGATTGCGAAGCTCTTCCGGGGTGAGGCCGGGGAGGGATGGCGCACTGAGAAGTATGGCGTCATATCCTAGAAGTGCAGCATTATCAATGAGCTCGAGCGTGCCTCGAAGGCTGTTGCGGGAAGCGCCAGCGATCAAGACTTTCGTCGAAGCTGCTGATTCTAAAGCGGTTTTAAGAACCTGGCGAGTCTCTTCGTCGGAGAGCAGGCTGGCTTCCCCGGTGGGGCCGAGAACGACCAAGCCGGCGGCGGGGGTGAGCGAGTAACGCGCTGTGTTTTGTTCAAGTTTGCGGAGATTCAAGCGCCCGTCTGGAAAGAACGGGGTGGTCAGCGGGAGGTGCATTCCTTCGAGGAGCATGGGTTTTATTTTAGGCTGGAATGGGGGTGTAGCTACATTTTTGTCACTACAAAAGGGTGATTTCAGGGGGTGGATTTGGGTATTTTGTAGCTACAAAAATGTAGTGCTGTAGTTACATTTTTGTAGTGCTGTAGCTACAAATTTGTAGTGCATTTTTGGTTTTGTAGCTACAAATTTGCAATGGGTTGCTTGCGGTAGAAATCGGGGAGAGATTTGCGATCCCACCCTTCGCAAAAGCGCGAAGGATGGGGCACCCGAGCGCTTGCGTTGCGATGAGTTTCACATCGCGGTGGCTCTTAGTTTTCGGTTGGGTTTCGGTTTACTCCGTCGATGACGAGAACTTCGACGGGGACTTTTTGCGACTCCAGTTTGAGGCCGAGAGTGTCCTGGATGGCGGTGAAGATGGAGGGGAGCGGGCTGTCGGTTGCGGTGTCTGGCGCAAAGTCGAGCTTGAGGTCGTAGCTGCCAGTGAGGCCTGTCTTGTCGACTACTGGGCGGCCAGCGGGATGCTGGAGGTTTGTAGCAAGGAAGGCCATGGACCAGTTGAGACCGTTGAGTTCGGTGTTGTCGACCCGGAGACGGAAGTTGGGGAACTGGGAGCCTTTGGTTGGTTGCAGCTTTGGGCCGCTCTTCGCGACGGTGAGCGCGTATCCGGGCATGAGTTTGATCTCGGTGTGAGTGGCGAGATGGAAACGTTCCTTTAAGAGGGATTGGAGCAGGGGCTTTAGTTCCTCGCAGGTGAGTGCGATGTTGCCGGAGGGTTTGGCATTAACGTCGAAGAGGTCCGAGTCAAGCCACGAGGGTTTGTTGGCAATCTGATTCTTGTCTATACCGTAGGCCAGAACGATCAGCTGTGAGAGCGGGAGATTGTGTGCGGTGAATTTGCCGCTACCGGGGATGCTCCAGGAGCCCTCGTTAGGGTTTCCGTCGGTGTGGCGGATGGTGGCGACTTCGAAGGTAGGCTGCTGGGCGAAGTAGAGCGGCGTGAGGAGCAGAGCTAGAAGGAGTGATGCGATTTGCTTGCCCGGGTGCATGATCTTCCCCTAGTGATGCGGATCTATTAGGGATGCTCTGATTTAGGTGCGGTTTTGTGGGTGTTCGGGTGTTTGTTGGTGATTTTGCGTTAGCGGGTGTGTAGTTTTGGGTCAGGTTATGCCGATTGAAGGCTCGACCGGCTGATTTCAGGCG
>JBDTDX010000380.1:0-1835 GCA_039922815.1 Granulicella sp. | reverse complement strand
GCCGTGGGGGGCGTAGAGGAGGAACGCAACGAGGCCGATGGCGGCGACGATTAATAGGAGCGCGAGGAGGAAGAGTCTTCCTAGAGTTTTCAACATCTGGGTGCTTCCTCTTTCGGGGCCTGTGGGCTGCGTGATGCTTGGGGTATTTTACGGTGCGGGGGCGGCGCAGCTAAAGCCGCGTGCTTTTCAGAGAGGGGTTATTGGGATTGAGTTGTACGCTCCCACCCTTCGCAAAGGCGCGAAGGATGGGGCACCCGGAGGGTTGGTGGTGAGGTGATATTCCCTCAGGGGCTGAAGCCCCGGTCTCAGGGGAGGTTTTATGGCGCGGCTGAAGCCGCGCCCTTTCAAGGCAAGTGCAGTGTGGGGCGGGGTTCTATATCCTTGGGGTGAGGGCTGCTGATGTTTCGTTCTGATGTTTCGTTCACTTTGCCTGAGGCGGCGGTCGACGCGTTGCTTGAAGTGAATCAGGCGCATGTTGGGAATTCCGGTTCGACCGAGATTTTGCCGTCGCAGCTTCCGCAGGATGGTCTGGGGGATCGGGCGGCGCTCGATCTGCTGGCTCCGCTGGTTCTGGGCGGGGCGACGGACCTGGGCGGCGAGATGGTGTTCGCGCATATGAATCCGCCGACGCCTTGGGTGACGTGGGTGACAACATTCTGGAATGCGGCGGTGAATCAGAACCTGCTGCATCCGGAGACGGCGCCGGTGGCGCAGGCGATGGAGCGGCAGGTGATGCAGTGGCTGGCACCGGCGTTTGGGGCGGATGGTGGGTTGATGGTTCCGGGATCGACGGTGGCGAATTTGACGGCGCTGTGGGCGGCGCGGGAGATGCGCCATGTGACCGAGGTGGTGGCGTCGGCGGACGCGCACATCAGTATTCGGAAGGCGGCACATTTGCTGGGGCTGCGCTATCGCGAGGTGGCGGTGGATCGGGAGCGGCGGCTGCGGCCGGAGCTGCTGGGGGATCTTTCTGCGTCGGCACTGGTGCTGACGGCGGGGACGACTTCGGCGGGGGCGGTCGATCCGCTGGATGCGGGAGCGGGCGCCGCGTGGCGGCATGTGGATGCGGCGTGGGCCGGGCCGCTGTGTCTTTCGGAGCGGCATAAGCAGGTTCTGGCGGGGATGGAGTTGGCGGATTCGGTGACGGTTTCGGCGCACAAGTGGTTCTTTCAACCGAAGGAGTCGGCGCTGGTGTTTTTCTCTGATTTTGAGGCGGCGAAGGGGGCGCTCTCGTTTGCGGGGCCTTATCTGGCGGAGCCGAATGTGGGGCTGCTGGGATCGCATGGGGCGATTGGGGTTCCGCTGATGGCGACGCTGCTGGCGTGGGGGCGAGTGGGGCTGGAGGAGCGGCTGAATCGCTGCATGAGCGCGGCTGAAGAGCTGGCGAAGCTGGTGGAGGGTTCAGGGGAGTTTGAGCTGTTTGGCTAGCCGGTGACGGGGATAGTGCTTTGGCGGCCGGTGAAGGTGTCGGTCGAGGAGGTGCTGCCGGTGATTGAGGAGGCGATGATCTCGACGACGGTGGTGGATGGTGTGCGGTGGCTGCGGTCGGTGGCGGCGAATCCGATGGTGAATGCGGGGAAGGTGTTTGCGGCGGTGCATGAGGCTGTGTTGAGTGTGGCGCGGACTGCTGTCGGGTAGCGGCGCGGCTAAAGCGTATTAACGTATTCGGAAGAATAGAGCGGGCTTTCAGCCCTTGTATTCCCTTCTGTTTCGTTTCATGGGGCTATGCCCCATGCTGGTATTGTCCGCGCCTTCAGCGCGAGGGCTCATCGAAGCTACTGGATCGTCGCTGTCTTTGAGCGGATTTGATGTTGGTGTGGAGGAAAGTAAACGTA
>JBDTDX010000379.1:0-1831 GCA_039922815.1 Granulicella sp. | reverse complement strand
GCGATCTCACTGTTTGCGTTTCCGCTGATCGGCCATGCGTTGCACATGGGCGACCATGCCTACGGTCTTTGGACAGGGCTGGCGGTCGACAATACGGCTGAGGCGACGGCGGCGGGAGCGCTCTACTCGGATACGGCGGGCAAGTACGCCGTGCTGGCAAAGACCTGCCGCAACTCATTGATCGGGTTCGTCGTGCTGGGCTATGCCATTTACTGGGCGAGCAAGGGGCAGGCCGAAAATGTAACCAACAAGGTGGCATTCCTGTGGCAAAAGTTCCCCAAGTTTGTGCTGGGGTTTATCTTCATCTCCGCACTTGCGACCTTCAATGTTTTCAGCAAGCCGCAGCTTACGACGCTTGGCAATCTTTCGCGCTGGGCGTTCCTACTGACCTTCGCCGGAGTCGGACTGCGGACGAACCTGCGGGACCTGGCCAAACAAGGTGTTCGCCCGCTGGTGGTAAGTGCGCTGGGGGAGATTGCCATCGCGATCATTACGCTGGGGCTGATCCTTGGAGCTGACCGTATTTACCATTTGTAACGAGATCGATAGGTAGTCGCGAACTTTTTGCATACAATCGGCGATGGATGACGACCAAGGCCGCCACAACTTCGACGAACCGTCTTGAGCCGCGCTGGCCTGCTGTGCTGGCCCTGTTCGCGGTCGGCGGGCTGCGACTGGCACTGCCGAAGTCTCTTTCTGCGGGTCCTCCCTGGCTGCTGATCGTTCTGGTGTTTGTGCTAACGATCCCGGCTATTCTGGCACGCAAGCGCGGTAACGACAGGCTGAATCATGTGCTTGGCTACCTTGTGACCTCGGTCGTCACGGTGGACATGGTGTGGTCGCTGGGCCTGCTGGTTGCTGCGCTGCCGTCGCACCGTCAGTCGCCTCAGGATCTGCTGCAGTCGGCGACCGCGTTGTGGATCACGAATATTCTTGTCTTCGCCTCGTGGTACTGGCGGCTGGATGCAGGTGGCCCGCGCGCGAGAGAGATTCGTGGAGTTCATACCGATGGAGCGTTCCTGTTTCCTCAGATGACGCTCAACCCACAAACGAAACGGGACATGGGCGAGCAGTGCTGGAGTCCGGGTTTCATCGACTACCTGTTCCTGGCCTTCAACACCAGCACCGCATTTTCGCCGACGGACAGCCCCGTGTTATCGCGTTGGGCAAAGGCGATGATGATGGTGCAGGCGCTGATCTCGTTCGCCACGGTTGCGCTACTGGCGGCGCGCGCTATCAACATCCTCTAGCGCACCGTAATCAGCAATGGGTTCGAATCCAGTATGGGATATCCGCTCGGGCGAAGGAGGATGTCACTGCCCGGCCTCAGGCTCTGCCATTGTGCGAATAAGCGATAGCGCCCCGGATGATCGAAGCGAAGGCCAGTGTCCGCGGTCGTGATCTCGGCCGTTTTAAGTTCATTCTGCTTCAATTCCACGCTGTTGTTCCGCAACGGGTCGGTTTTGGAGCAATCGAAGGTCAGGGGAACGGTAGCCGAACGGCTGGTAGCCTCTTCCTCCTGCGTCAACAGAAAGCCCTGGCAGGTAGTCGCTGAGATCGGCGTACGGGCTGCGATGTTCGCGTAGATCAGATGGAGATGAAGAGCCTCGCCGACGTGCAACTCTGTCTTGTCCGGGCGAACTCCGAGGCCAAGGCCGTTGCGGGCATAGGCGCGAACGATCTGGCTGTCGGTCATCGTGCGCAGGCGCATGGTATCGAGGGTCGCCAGGGCCATCTGGCCCCGTTGATGGTCGCGATACTCGCGGGCGGCACGCTCTATTGGCGTCTCGCGGCGGCAGCCAGACGCCAGGGCAACGAGGAGCATCACGAC
>JBDTDX010000378.1:0-1873 GCA_039922815.1 Granulicella sp. | reverse complement strand
GAGTTATTGAGAAGACCCTCTGCAAGGTCCGATGCAGGCAACACATCCTTCAGCCCCTGCTGATATTGAATGCCAATGGCATCGCACTTGAAGTCGTCCGCGATACGCACTGCTGCGATATACATCTTGAGTTGCAGCAGCACCTGTGCCCTGGTGAGTTCCGTAGCCTCATCCTGCCCGAAGTGGAACTGCATGCCGCGATCATGAAGCCAATCGAGGGCCGCGTGGGCGTCGCTATCGCTGACCTGCGAAACCTCGTAAGCAAGCGAGGATTGGCTAAGTCGCTCCTTGAAGATGCCTGTCTTGTGCAGGAGATCGTCGGGCACAATGGCGTTGAACATGCCCATGCACCCCTCATCGAAGACCCCGAGGATTGCCTTGTCTCTGCGCAATGCAGCGGCAAGGCTGCGACCGATCTCGCTGGCGCGACCTTCAGAGGTTACAAATGCTTTGACATGCGACAAGTCGTGACTCACCGTCCCGGTAGCGAGCCATTCGCGCAGGCCATTCAGGAAGAACCGGTCGGTAAAATCGATGCTCCATAACGACGAATACGCCACGCCTGCTTTGGTGAGCGATCCGTTGAGATTGAGCAGACCAACCAGTCCGGGCCACTGGCCATTCCAATTGGCGACCGTCAGGATGGGCCCTTTGTGCGTGGTAAGTCCGGCGAGTACATGGTGCGAATACTGCCAGACCGCTTCGGCTACGATCAGCGGGGCGTCCTCCGGGATATCGCGGAAAACATCCATGCCGTATCTCTGCGAATCGAGAAAGCCGTGTTGCTTTTCTTCAGAATAGGAGTGGGCGCGTTGTATCGTGCCCCCAGCGCCCTCAACGGCAGCGGTAAGCGCCGTTTCCAGTGCAGCCTGTGCAGGCCAGCACAGACGATTGGCTGAAGGACGAAGGTCACCACTGGCAACGAGATAGATGGGGTGCTTGGTTGAGGACACGGTGCGGGCTCCTGTAGATCTGCTCTCGAGAGCGGTGAGACGGAATGGTGAGTACGCCGAAAGCTGTCGGTTATACAGAAAGAGGGCCAAGCTCAGGAGTTCTGGAGCACGTTTTCGGCAATGAGGGTTTCGGGGTACTGTTGCAGATGCTTCCGGATCACCAGCTTCTGTGCTGCATCGGCTTCGGCAAAGGGCCATGGAAGCTTTCCTGAGCAGATGCCACTTACTTCCAGTGCTCCCTTGAGCCCGCGAATATAGCTGGAGGATGACTCTCCGGTCGTATAAAGCGATGTCCCAATCTCAATGACTCTCTCCTGAAGCGTGCGCGCAGTTGCGATGTCTCCTCGGGTAAACGCATCGAAAAGTGACGTAAAGACATGGGGAAAAAGGTTTCCTCCTCCGCAGACGCCGCCGTGAGCGCCCGCAAGCAGGCCATCCAGCAAAAGATGTTCCGGCCCGATCAAAACGCTGAAGTCCGGCTTGTGCTTGACCGCTGCAAGAGTGGCGCGCAGATAATCCATATCGCCAGAACTGTCTTTCAGGCCAAGCACCTGCGGAATCTCACTTGCCCGCACGACCGTCTCGGGTGCCCAGATAGCCTTGGTAAGATCCGGCATGTTATAGAGGTAAATCGGCAAATGACTGTCGCACGCCATACTCCCAACGAGGCGCAGAAGGTCTGCCTGGCTGACATGGAAGTAGTACGGGGGAGCAAGCACGACCGCAGCCGCACCGGCATTCGCCGCGATTTGCGCCATGCGAACCGACTCGATGTAGGAGGTGTCTGTGATGCCGACCAGGACAGGGACGCGCCCCGCAACCTGGCGACACGTGCGCTCGATCACCTGCTGCCGCAACGCATAGCTGAGTGCGGGGCCATCGCCCGTAGTCCCTAGAATGAAGAGCCCGTGAACGCCACC
>JBDTDX010000377.1:0-2364 GCA_039922815.1 Granulicella sp. | reverse complement strand
GAGTGAATACTGGGTGAAGGCTACGTCGCTGCTGCATACGGATACGACGGGAAAAGACTTGTCTGATCCTGCGAATGTGCGGTTCTATCTGATCTCGGGGATGCAGCATGGCGGCGGCAGCAACAGCAGTGGTGTTTGTCAGCAGGTGCAAAATCCAACCAACCCGGACGCGGTGCTGCGCGCTCTTTTTGTGGCGCTCGATGCGTGGGTGGTGGACGGCGTGGCTCCACCCAAGAGTATGGTGCCGCGTGCCGGAGACGGTACGGGGGTGTTTGCCACGGTAACGCCGGAATCGCTGACGGGTGTAGTTTCGCAAACGGCGCTGGGGTGGCCGACCATTCCCGGTGCAACCTACAACGGTCTGATTACGACGCGGTATGCATTGGACTGGGGAAGGTCGTTCAAGGAGGGCATCATTTCGAATCTGCCGACTCGGTTCGAGGCAAAGGCTGCCTATCCGATCTTTGTGTCGAAGGTGGATGCGGATGGCAACGAGGTGGCCGGGGTGCGGCTGCCGCCGGTTGCCGCTCCGGTGGCGACCCTGACGGGATGGGGACTCCGGCGCGCAGGCTTTGGGGAAAACGATGGATGCGAAGGGGCGGGTCAGAGTATCCCGTTCAAGGTGACGAAGGCGGAGCGTGTGGCGTCGGGCGATCCGCGGCTGTCGCTCGAAGAGCGCTACACGACCCATGAAGGTTACGTGGCTGCGGTGGCGGGGGCGGCGAAGAAGCTGGAGGCAGAGCGGTTCTTGTTACCAGAGGATGCGCAGCGTTATGTCGATCAAGCCCGGGCGAGCAACGTATTGCGCTGAGCGTCTTTCGACGAACTCTATAGCGTAAAACGGCCTCGTGGCCGTCTGCTACGAGCTAGCTTTTTTGGTTCATGGGATCCTTTATGCAGACACCCGGCGACGGATCGCATCATACTTACGTGATCTCAACATCCACCGTATATGTGTTCGCACACCAGCCAGGTTGGCTCAGTTACATCTCCGGCGAATCGCAGGACGCTCTCTTCTATACATTCTTTAAAATCGGCGCACTGCCGGTAACGCCCTTGTTTCTCATCAAGGTCGGCGTCTTCCTATTTTTGTTGTTTGCCATCTCCAGCGCGTTACAGCGATTCATAATGGGCCGCGTGCTCCGCCGTCTGAACATCTCTGAGTCGCAGAAATTCGCACTGAGCCGATTCACAACCTATCTGCTGTTCTGTGTCGGTCTGTTCGTCGGGTTGCAGTCGCTCGGAGTCAACCTGAATTCGCTTGTGGTCTTTGGCGGAGCAGTCGGTGTTGGCGTAGGCCTGGGCCTTCAGAATGTGGTCTCGAACTTTGTCGCTGGATTGATCCTGCTGGTGGAGCAGCCGATCCGTATGGGCGACCGTATCGAGATCAAGGACACACTCGGCGATGTGATCAAGATTGCGGCGCGCTCGACGTGGGTAAAAACGAACGACAACGTGATCATCATCGTTCCCAACAACGATTTCATCAATACGGCCGTGACCAACTGGACTGCGAACGACGCTACGGTGCGGATCAACATTCCGGTGGGCGTGGGCTATGGCTCAGACCCCGAGGTTGTACGGGAGCTTCTTCTGGAGGCCGCCCGGGAGCACTCTGACGTCCTCAAAGATCCGCCACCGAATGTGATCTTCACCGACTATGGCGACAACTCGATCAACTTCACGCTGCGCGTCTGGACCTCGACCCAATCGCATGCGCCTGCGTTGCTGAAGTCAGACCTCTACTTCACGCTCTTCAAGCGGTTTGGAGAGCGTGGTATCGAACTCCCTTTCCCGCAACGGGATCTTCATATTCGCTCGTCAGACATCGCTCTGCCGTATCCGGGGCCTGTTCCCGAGACCGGCAAGCCACAGGGTCTGTAAACTTGAGGGCATGAACTTTCCTGCTACGCGCATGCGTCGGTTGCGCCGGACGGAGGCGCTGCGTTCGCTGGTACGCGAGACGCGTCTGCATCCGGGCGCGATGATCTATCCACTGTTTATCTGTCCGGGCGAGGGTGTGCGCAAGGCGATCAACTCGATGCCGGGCGTCTTCAACCTCTCGATTGACGAGGCGCTCAAGGAGGCGGCGGAGTGCGCGCGGCTTGGCATCGGAGGGCTGCTGCTGTTTGGCCTGCCTGCGGAGAAGGACGAGCAGGGCACGGGCTCGTGGGCCGAGGACGGTATCGTGCAGCAGTCGATCAGAGCGATCAAGCGCGATCGTGCGCTGGATTCGCTGGTGACGATTGCGGACGTCTGTTTGTGCGAGTACACCTCGCATGGACACTGCGGTGTGGTGGCTCGCGATGGCGATCATTTCGAAATCAAAAATGATGCGAGCGTGGCGTTGATTGCGAAGGCGGC
>JBDTDX010000376.1:0-10732 GCA_039922815.1 Granulicella sp. | reverse complement strand
GGGTCATGGCCTGCTCGACGGGGCGGTCGGTGAAGGCGGACTTGAAGGTGCGGCGGAGGTCGCCGTCGGTGACGATGCCGGTGAGTGCACCGTTGGCGTCGAGGACGGCGGTGACGCCGAAACCTTTGGAGGTCATCTCGACGATGGCGGCGGAGAGGAGCGTGCCTTCGCGGACGAGGGGGAGGCGGTCGCCGGTGTGCATCAGGGTAGAGGCACGGCGGAGTTGCGCGCCGAGGCGTCCGTTGGGGTGGAGATTGTGGAACTCGTCGGGAGAGAAGCCTCGGGCTTCGAGGAGGCAGATGGCCAGGGCGTCGCCGACGGCAAGCTGCATGGTGGTGGAGGTGGTGGGGGCGAGGCCGTTGGGACAGGCCTCGGGCATCTGCGGGAGTTCGAGACAGATCTCGGCGACGCAGCCGAGGGCGCTGGTGTGGCTGGAGGTAAGGGCAATCAGCGGGATATGGAAGCGGCGCGTGTAGTCGAGAATGGGGGCGAGGTCTGGGGTTTCGCCGGACCAGGAGATGGCGAGGACGATGTCGTTGGCTTGGAGAATGCCAAGATCGCCGTGGCCGGCCTCCCCAGCGTGGAGGAAATGTGCGGGCGAGCCGGTGGAGGTGAGGGTTGCGGCGATCTTGCGGCCGATGTGGCCGGACTTGCCGACACCGGTGACGAGGACGCGGCCTCCGTGCGCGGCGCGGGTGCGGATGAGTTCGACGGCGGCGAGCAGTTGGGTGCCAAGGTCAGCGTCCAGAGCGGCGCGGACAGCTTCGAGGCCTGTGATCTCGAGCGAGAGGGTGCGAGTTGCGCTGTCGCGTGTGCTCATAGCGTCACGATGGGAAAGTCTGGAGATTTGACGAGAGTGTCAATCGCGATGAGGCTGCGGAGGAAGGTCTCGAAGTGGCGCAGAGGGATCATGTTCGGGCCGTCGGAGGGCGCGTAGTCGGGGTCGGGGTGGGTCTCTATGAAGACGGCGGCTACGCCGACCGCTACGGCGGCGCGGGCGAGGGTGGGGACGAACTCGCGCTGTCCGCCGGAGGTGGTTCCCTGTCCGCCGGGCTGCTGGACGGAGTGGGTGGCGTCGAAGACGATGGGAGCGCCGGTGCGAGCCATGATGGGCAGCGAGCGCATGTCGGAGACGAGAGTGTTATAGCCGAAGGAGGCTCCGCGCTCGGTGAGCAGGACATTGCGGTTGCCGGCGCTGGTGAGCTTGGCGACGACGTTCTGCATGTCCCCGGGGGCGAGGAACTGGCCCTTCTTGACGTTGACGATGCGGCCCGTCTCGGCTGCTGCTATCAGCAGATCGGTCTGGCGGCAGAGGAAGGCGGGGATCTGGAGGACGTCGACTACTTTAGCAAGGATGGAACACTGCCCGGGATCATGCACATCGGTGAGTACGGGTAGGCCGAAGGTGTCGCGGATCTCGGCGAAGATGGGCAGAGCGTGATCGAGGCCGGAGCCGCGGTGAGAGGCGGTGCTGGTGCGGTTGGCCTTGTCGAAGGAGGTCTTGTAGATGAGGCCGATGTTGAGGCGGGTGGTGATCTCTTTCAGGGTGGAGGCCATTTCCAGAGCGTGGGCACGGGATTCGAGGACGCAAGGGCCGGCGATGACGGTGAGTGGGAGCGCATTGCCGATGCGGACGTTGCGGGCTTTTACGATGGGGTTCGGGGGCGTCACGAGGTTAAGTGTACTTTGGAGCACTCCCTCGGGAGCTGACGCCCTTTTTTGATACGCCCATCGTTCGCGTGGCACCAGCAAGTTATTTACATCGCGGCCTGATCTTGAGATAGGTGGTTTTCTATCGAGGCTGGTATGGGGTCGATGCCAGTTGTGCTGATGTGTCCAGGGCAGGAGTTCGTCGCGTCGTTCTGCGGAGTTTTTGTATCGTCGGGCATAGGCCCATTCGCGGAGAGCGGTTTGGAGGAAGCGTTCTGCGTTGCCGTTGGTCTGCGGGCGGTAGTGGCGGCGGCGTTTGGGCGTGATTTCGAGCCTGCGACATGCGTTGCGGCACCGGTGGACGAGCAAGCAGAGTCCGTTGTCGTTGATGACGCGCTTGAAGATGATGCCGAAGCGCTTGAAGGAGGTGACGGCCTTGCCCGGATAGTCGGTCGAGGAGACGGCTTGCCCGTTGGGGTACAGGGCGGTGAAGGCGATGCGCGAGGGATCGTCGATAGCGACGTAGAGACTCGGGTGCAGCCTCCTTCAAGCTCAGCCGCCTCGAGAACCTCGCCTCAGACACCTGCTTGCGACGATGAACCGTCGTCGGGGAAAGAGGGTAATACTTCCTGGCTCCGTCTCCTCATCAAAACAAGAACCTAAAGAAACATCACCGCTAAAGCCGCAGGCTTGTTCGCTGCTCCCAGATTTTTTTTACCCGACCTGAGGCTTTCGCTCTACTTGCCGCCGGTGCGGGCCTCCGCAAATTATTTCTGTCGAAGATGTTGGGTATCCCAATGATGAAAGCATTGATGGCAGTCCTGCCGAAAGCAACTGGCATCATTCCTGTAGGTGGAGTGGATGAGAAGAACATTTACGCATGGATGGCGGAGGGCGCTATCGGTGTAGGTATTAGTTCTTCGATATATCGGCGGGGTAATGACGCCGCTATCGTACGCTCGAAGATAAAGGCTTTGATGACAGGACTTCATGCGAAGTAACACTCTTGGTAAATCGCTCACCTTGAAAAGCCATTCCAAGCTACTCTGAGGTGAGTTGCGATGTGTCCTCAGGTCAAGAACTTGAATCCATCGCGCATAACGATTTTTCTTCACGCGTTCGACGAAGAATCGTCATAGGAGTCACGGGTGGACCTCACGCTCGAACAATATCCGCGTTTGGTGCGCCAGATTGTTTAGCGTGAAGGACTTATAGTCGTCTGGCAGTGCTAATTACCCGTCACACAACATACAGAGGGGACTCCGTCACCTAGTCTATCGTCAGCTTGTTATTCGGCCTGCGATTTGGAAGGCCCGATCCAACAGATTCAAGATTGCCATGAGTCGCTAGCCGAGAACCGCACGAAATAGCCGAGAAATATTCCTTAGAACTAGATTTGCTATCAGGCTCACATATCCTTATTCGTAGTACAGCGGTGCGCTATTGATACCCCTCGTAACCGTTTGGATGCCACTTGAGGGGCCTCCTCGCTCGCCCGCACCGCCTAAATACAGAGATGAATTTATTTACTTGACAGTGTGCCTGTCGGACCATATATAGTTTTGCTCACGTAATAAAGAAGCTCTAAAGAGGACTGAACAGTGCTGCATGCGGAATGAGCACGTCCATAGACCTTATAGCCGGATCAACCATTTGAAGCTCAGGGGGTCGTAATGAAGCGGGTATTATTCATTGCTCTTGTCTTATTCATTTCGTCCGTAGGTTTGGCTTTTGGCCAGGCTGTGGATAGTCAGCAAATTTCGGGGCTGGTCACCGATTCTACCGGTGCAGCGATCCCGCAAGCTGAAGTGGTCGCTACCAATGAGGCAACCCGTGTAAACCGCACGGTACACGCCAACGACAGCGGCAACTACACCGTCCTGAACGTCCCGGTTGGTGTGTACACCATCACGACGACGATGCAGGGATTCAAGAAATCGATCCTCACC
Organism: Granulicella sp.; assembly: GCA_039922815.1. Classification (GTDB taxonomy): domain Bacteria; phylum Acidobacteriota; class Terriglobia; order Terriglobales; family Acidobacteriaceae; genus Edaphobacter. The sequence goes on along the minus strand of JBDTDX010000376.1, from coordinate 7,133 downwards.
GGCGTGAAGGTTGATGTCGGCGGCAAGCCCGCTGTTCCCGTGCAGCTTGAGATCGGACAGGTGACTGAATCGGTTGCTGTAAAGGCCGATGCCGTGCTGATTCAGACAACGACACCGGAGATTGGTGGCGTGATCGGTAGCACTGAGGCCACACAGATCCAGTTGAATGGCCGCAATTACATTCAGCTCCTGACGCTGCAACCAGGCGTCTCGCAGACGGTAGCCAGTGGCTTCGCGCTCTTCGGAACCTTTGGCGTCAGCGGAAGTTCGCAGTCGGTCAACGGCATCCGTACGGATTCGGCGAACTACTTCATCGATGGCGTCGACAACAAGGATAACGGTGGTGGCGGTAACAACTTCGTCAACATCTCGCCTGACTCGCTACAGCAGTTTCGTAACGTCGCATCGAGCTACGATGCCAGCTATGGGGGCACCGCCGGTGCGACCGTCTCTGTCGCCATCAAAAGTGGAGGACACGACTTCCATGGCAATGCGTATGAATACATCCGCAACGACGCCGTTCAGGCATTCCCCTTTCGCGCTATAAGCTCTTTGGGCAAGCCCCCGGTCAAGGCACCACTACGCTATAACGACTTCGGCTACACCATCGGCGGTCCTATCTGGATTCCGGGTTTGTTCAATCGGAACCGGGATAAGCTCTTTTTCTTTGCTGCGCAGGAGTTCAAGCGCCTGCGCACCTCCGCAGTGACGAACGCAACCGTTCCGACACCGGCAAACCTCGCGATTGCTCTCGCCGGACCGACGACCGCAACTGGTCGCGCTCTGGCTTCAACGTTGCTGACGGATCCAACGGGCAGCTTCCAATATCTGAGCCTGGGGAACAACGACCAGTCGGAGTACCTGGTCAAGGTGGATTACAACATGAACGAGAAGAACCAGTTCAGCGGGCACTTCGTTCATGACAACGTGCTGAACATTGGCAACCCAACCAATTACATCATCTTTGACCGCACAATCCCCGGCCTAACGTCTTCCTTGTCCTGGACACACACATTTAACTCCAAGACCGTCAACACCGCTACTGGTTCCTTCTCTGGAAACATCATCAATAATGGCGCGAACATCCGGCCAAACCCGCAGTTTGGGATTAAGTCAATCAATCGTTCCGACTACGGGCTAACTTACGCAACTCTGTATAACGCTTCTGCCTTCATCCCGCAGATCGGAATCACTGGCTTCGGCAATCCCGGTGCCACTCCAAGAACGTTTGACAACTATCAGCGCATCTACGCTGCGAAGGATGACTTTTCTCGGGTCTTTGGCAATCACACGGTGAAGGTGGGGGCCTACTTCTGGCGCGCTCGCAAGAACCAGACCGCACCTCCGCAGCTAAATGGCGCATTCAACTTTGCCAGCCTGAGTAATCTTGTAAAAGGCAACTTTGCAAGCTACACCGAAGGCAGCAACATTCCTCAGATTCAGGCTCGCTTCTCACAGTTCGAAACTTATGTGCAGGATGACTGGACCGTGAACCGCCGGCTGACCTTGAACCTGGGTCTGCGCTGGCAGCTCATGCCGCCGATCAATAGCTGGCCGAATAATACTGCCTTCTTCGATCCGAACTACTACGATCCGGCGAAGGCGGCGACCGTCAGCGCCACGACCGGTCTCATCACCTCTGCTCCGGCTCCTTACAATGGTCTGATACTGCCGGGTACAGGCTTCTCCGAAAAATCAAAGCAGGTGGTTGCGCCCTCCGTATACAACAATCCTCAGGTGCTGGCTCTGTTCCACAACCTGCCGGGCGGCATCGTCAGGACGGTATACAACACCTTCGCTCCACGCGTTGGCTTTGCCTACGATCTAACTGGACAGCAGACAACGGTGCTCCACGCCGGCTATGGTCTGTCGTATGAGCGTGTTGAAGGTAACTACATCTACGGGGCCGCTTCTCAGCTTCCGTTCGTAGCTGTGGCTTCGCTCTCCAGCGCAGGCAATGCTGATGGCTTAGGTGGCGTCGGTATCAATAACGCTGCACCGACCAACATCGGCAATTCAGCGGATCGCAATCTCGAACCGCCGCGGATTCATAGCTACAGCATCGGTATACAGCGCAAGCTGTTCAACAACACTTCGGTTGAGTTGAACTATGTAGGCTCACGCTCCACGAATTTGACCTATCGCAAGAATCTGAACCAAGCACCTGCAGGAACCGAGCAGGCGAATCCGACCATAACGCAGCGTAACGCGCTCCGCCCCTACAAGGGTTACGGCGAAATCTACCAATATACCAACGGAGCACATTCCAACTACAACTCGTTGCAGGCGCGTCTGCAGACCCACTTCAGCAATGGTGGCCTTGTCACTATCTCCTACACATGGTCCAAGGCGTTGACCGATGGCTCCTCCTTCAATTTCCAACCGCAGGACAGCACCAACATCCACGGAGACTATGGTCCGGCCGACTATAATCAGCCGAAGATCTTTGTCGCCAGCTATGTCTACCCCATTCCGTTCTGGCAGCATGAGCACGAATGGTACAAGCAAATCATTGGCGGTTGGCAGCTTTCGGGTATTACTCGCATCGCGAATGGTCTGCCGATTAATGTGACGCAACCCTCAAACCAGTCGGTTGCAGGCAACCTGGTAACAACGTCCAACGTCGCTCAGCGTCCTAATTTGATTGGCAATCCCTATGCTCACAATGGCAAGCAGTACCTGAACGTCGCTGCCTTCCAAGTGCCGGCGGCTGGAACTTACGGAAACCTGCACTATGACGACATCAAGGGACCGCTGTTCAACAACTGGGACGCTGCACTGCAGAAGAACATTGCAATTCGCGATCAGATCGGATTGGAATTCCGTGCTGAGATGTTCAATGTTCCAAACCACCTGTCACCCTTCGGAGTCGGCGGTGGACTTGGTTCTCCGTCAGGCACCGGCTACTCGCCGAACTTCAATGTTACGGATGGTAAATTCAATAATGCCTTCGGTCAGATCACCAGCACAACCGATCCTCGCACTATGGAGTTCGTGTTGCGGCTGAAATTCTAGCTGATCGATTGGGCGGATCTGCTTTCACGGGGTCCGCCCGAACCGATTCTGTAGTCATCGCAGGATTGCGCATAGAGCCGTCCATACTGATTTCTTCAGCACTATGCTTCCTCGGATCTGGTGAGACGGCCTAAGGAGTTTGTCTGTGATCACGTTTTATTCAAAGAGAATATTGCCGACGGCGTTTTGCGTGGCAACAATGTTATTTATGGTTTCAACGGGGCTTGAGGCTCAAAATGCTGCCAGGCCCCGTCCTGTAAGACCGCCTGTCACTGTTGGCTCACAGGGGGCGATGCCAGAACACACCAAATTTACTGAGTCACAAATCGAAAGCGGCGGCGGCCTTTTTCTGCAGAACTGTGCTTTCTGTCACGGCAAGGATGCCGGAGGAGGAGAGTCAGGCCCAGACCTTACTCGATCCAAGCTTGTCGCCTCCGATAAAGATGGCGAGGCGATTGGCGTTGTTGTTCGAAATGGCCGAGCTGATAAGGGGATGCCAAAATTCAACCTGCCCGATTCGGAGGTGCTCAACCTGGTCGCTTTTATTCACTCACAACAGGACAAGGCGATGTCTCAGACAGGAAACCGCAAGGGAGTCGAAGAATCGGATTTGCAGACGGGAAATGCCGAGGCCGGTAGGCGCTATTTTGAAGGCGCTGGTGGCTGCACGAAGTGCCATTCTGCAACGACGCTGGCTGGAGTTGCGACGCGTTACACAGGTTTGCAGCTAGAGGAGCAGATGCTGTACCCCCGAAACGTGAAGTCGACTGTTACGGTTAAAACGCATAGCGGGAAAACGTTTTCGGGAACGCTCGAGTATCAGGACGAGTTTACGATCGGCTTGAAGGACGCATCTGGAGCCTACTTCTCTTGGCCGGCAGCTACAATTACTTTTAAGGTAGACAGGCCTGTCGAGGAGCATGTGACCGCGATGACGAAGTACACCGATGACGATATTCACAACGTTCTCGCATATATCCAGACACTGAAATAAAGATGAATTGCATCTCGGGAGTTGATCGCATGAGTTGGATGAGGTTTGCGCGTGTTCTCACGATACTGACAGGTACTGCTGCGTTGGCTGTATCCTCTGTTGCCCAAGGCGTGACCGATGAGATGTTGAAGCACCCGCCGCGGGACAGTTGGCCGACTTTCCACGGTGATTACACAGGTAGACGTCATAGCCCGCTTACTGAGATCAATCCGGGCAATGTTGCAAACATGACTCTTGAGTGGACCTTCCAGACACAGCAGAATGGAAGCGTTAAGGCGACGCCGATCCTGGTGGACGGCATCATGTACTTCACGACGCCGGACAACGTCTGGGCGATCGATGCTCGCAGTGGTCACACGTTATGGCACTATATCGCTCCGCCGAACAAGGCATTCCACATCGGCCAACGTGGAGTCAGCATGTATAAAGACAAGATCTATTACATGTCTTCGGACGCGCACTTGCTTGCGATGGAAGCCAAGACAGGAAAGGTTCTCTGGGACGTTGTCGTTGCCGATTCCAATAAAGGACAGTGGGCCACGATGGCTCCGCTCATCGTCAACAACCATGTTCTGGTTGGAGCCTCAGGAGATTTTGATAACCTGCAAGGGTTTCTACGCGCCATTGATCCGGAGACGGGTGCTACCCAGTGGAACTGGTTTGCGACTCCGCCGGTCGGAACTCCGAAGACCACGAGCGGCGGTAATATCTGGATGACGGGCACCTACGACCCTGATCTGAACCTGGTTTACTTCGGCACCGGCAACCCGACGCCCGTGCTGAACGGTAAGGGTCGCCCCGGCGACAATCTCTATACCTGTAGCATCGTTGCCATCAACCCGGACACGGGCAAGCTCGCTTGGGCGTTCCAGCCTTCGCCCCACGACACCCACGACTGGGACGCGGTTGAGATTCCTGTCATCGTGGACGCGCCCTTTGGCGGCGTGCAGCGAAAACTGCTGATGCAAGCATCACGTAATGGGTACTTCTTCGTTCTCGATCGTACGACCGGGAAAAATCTTGTGACCACTAACTTCGGCCTGGTCAACTGGACTCTTGGCGTGGACAAGGAAGGGCGCCCAATTCCGAATCCGGCCAAAGAGCCTGCACCAGACGGCCGTCTGATCGCTCCAGATGAGGGGGGAATGACCAACTACCGCTCTCCGAGCTTCGACCCCAAGACCGGACTTTTCATTGTGAGTGCATCACCAAGTTTCAGCTTGTATTTTTCAAAGCCTGCTGACGGTGCTTATGGCTGGGCCGGCGCAGACTATGGCCTGTGGAGCAAAGGGGTGCTCGAGGCCATTGACTACAAGACAGGTAAAGCTCGATGGTCCCACGAGCTTGGCCAGCGAGCCGGTTCCGGCGTGATGACGACCGCTTCAGGACTTACGTTTACAGGCGATTCCAGCGGTAATTTTCTTGCCCTGGACACAGCAACCGGTAAAACCTTGTGGCATGCGAATGCAGGTGGATCGATTGGATCAACACCGATCACCTATGAACTGGATGGACACCAGGTGGTGGTCACCAGTGCAGGAAGCGTCCTGTATGCCTGGAAGCTTCCCCCCTCGCTGACGGTCAACAGCAAAAGCGCTCCTTCAAGCAAGTAATGATCAGGAAGGCGATATCAGGAAGTGGTCTTCGATGGAAAGATGGCCACGACCTAAATCTCTAGCAGCGACTTATTTCAGTTTCACCCGGAGTTAGAGCAAGTACAAAGTTGTTGTCTTCAACTAGGAAGCCCGGATGGCGATCAAGCTCTGCAAAAGGCCACTCCTCTCGTGTAGTTTGATAAGGGCAAACATAGTCTGAATGATGAATTCTCTCAAGCACAAGAAGTCGAACAATAATCAGACCCTTGGGGTCCGGCAGATCGACCTGGCCTCAGTCCAGACCGCGTCGAGTGAAATTGCGCGCGATATCAATCGCGACATTATTTTGGAGATTATTCGCTTCAAACAGCCTCTCGCACGGGCTGGCCTTGCACGCCTGTCAGGACTTCGTGCGAGCACTGTGTCGGCAATTGTTGAGCAACTCATCAAAGAGAACTGGGTAACAGAAGGAATGGTGGTGAAGCCCGCACGTGGAAGGCCCTCCACTATGCTGTCGGTGAACAGCGCCATGGTGACATTTGCTTTGGATCTGCGTCCGAATCGCGCCATCCTCGCGGTCGTTGACCTTAGTGGCCGTTTTCTATCTCGGGAAACTATCGCAACCTATTCGGATCCAAAAAAGACCGTCGCGCAAATCGGGAAGCGGATGGGCGCGCTCCGTGCGGAGAACTCTTCGAAGTCTTTCAAAGGCGTCGGTGTAAGTCTGCCCGGGCGGGTACATCCGGCAACGCAGCGGGTTCTGCTTGCACCAAATCTGAATTGGCACGGATTCGACCTTAAGAGCGCGCTCGAGGAAGTCTCCGGGTTACAGGTTGAGATCGATAACGATGCCAATGTCTGCCTGATCTCAGAACTCTGGTTTGGTCGTCTCCAGGGTGCGAAGAACGTTGTTCTGGTCGCAGTCGCCGAAGGCGTTGGAGCCGCAATTCTTACCGGTGGACATATGCACTCCGGTAACAATGGCCTTGCGGGCGAATTTGGCCATGTGTCGGTCGACCTTGCTGGCCCCCTCTGCCAATGCGGGCAAAAAGGCTGTTGGGAGATGGTAGCCTCTTCACGTGCAGCCATTCGTGTCTATAACGCTGCGAGCAATCGAAATATTAAAGACATCTACGAACTCCTCCGGTTGGGCCACGATGGCGACCCCGATGCCGTCTACGCCCTTACCGAACAGGCTCGTGCGCTAGGTCGGGGTATGCGTCTAATCACGGCTACACTTTCCCCGGAGTTGATTCTTGTAGTGGGCGACATTACGGCGGCGTGGGAGCTCTGCGGACCGATTGTTGCGCAAGAGCTTGAGGCTTCCATGCTAGTTGGCGCTCCACCGCTGCTGCGGGCGGCGGGTGACGCCGAGTTGGCGCGCTTGAGTGGCAGCGCAGCTATGCTCATGCAGCGTCATGCGAGCTACCACCGTTCTACTCACGACACTGCCTAAGCACGCATTTTGGGCCGCTGTGCACACAATCGTTCCTGCGTCATCTCAAAGTTAGGTCCCTCACCTTTGACGA
>JBDTDX010000375.1:0-14791 GCA_039922815.1 Granulicella sp. | reverse complement strand
GCTGGCGGCGGGAGATGGGACTTCCTAAAGGCAGAGTTCCGCTGAGGATGCTTGTCCTGATGCGTAAGTAGGCCTGTTTTGAGAGATTTTGGCCCTCTACGGTGCGTTTCATTCTTATAAATATATCAACAAATATCAGTTGTTGACAGAATTTCTATTTAGCGGGTATTCTTGCGATCATCTGAAACATACTGAAATATCAGTTCACTTCATTAGGAGCTTTACCATGCACACCTGGGCTTGCAAAGGATTCACACTGGCACGAGTCATCGTCTGTCTCGTCGCGGCATCGTCCCTGTGCGCGCATGCGCAGAGCGCTATTCAAGGCCGCGTCACGGACGCATCGGGCGCCACGCTCGTCGGAGCCGATATTGCAGTCACCAATACGGCGACGAACGTGGTGCTTCCCACGAAGACCAACGATCACGGACTGTATACCGTGCCGTCGCTGCAGCCGGGAATGTACACGGTGACGGCGAGCCAGAGCGGATTTGAAACGGCGAAACATACGAATATCACGCTGCATGTTTCCGACAATCTGGTGGTTAACTTTGCGCTGAATGTTGGGGGCGCGACGGCGCAGGTGACGGTGCTCGCCACCGTGCCGCTGATCAACAATGCCAGCTCCTCGCTGGGGCAGGTGATCGAGAATCGTGACATCGTCGATCTGCCGCTCGATGGGCGCGATCCGATTGCGCTTGCGGGACTGTCGACTGGTGTGACTCCGGTTCCTCCGAACGCGAACATCCACCAGGGAGACAATACGCCCAGCATCAACGGTGCGGCGAACTTTACCAGTGAGGTGATGATTGACGGCGTTCCCGATACTGCGCCACGCAATGGCCCGCTCGACAACTTCCTGATCTATACGCCTACCGTGGACGCTGTGCAGGAGTTCAAGGTGGAGACAAATTCGCTGGCCGCCGAGTATGGGCGGTTCAACGGCGGCGTGATCAATATCGTCATGAAGTCGGGCAGTAACGGTGTGCATGGGTCGGTGTACGAGTTCATTCGCAACTCCGCTGCCGATGCGAACTACTACTTCAACAAGCGGACGAAGACGCCTCTGGCACCGATCAAGCGCAATCAGTTTGGATTTGCGGTGGGAGGACCGGTGGTGATTCCGCATCTTTACGACGGGCGGAACCAAATGTTCTTCTTTGGAGACTATGAAGGGTATCGCGAGACGCTGGGAACGCCGGGCTCGTTCACAGTGCCGACAGCGCGCGAGCGGCAGGGCGACTTCTCGCAATCGTTTACTTCGTCGGGGCAGTTGATCAAGGTCTACGATCCGGCTTCTCTGACTACAGTGAACGGCGTACAGGAGAGAACGCAGTTTCCGAACAATGTGATTCCGATGAATCGTTTGGACCCAGTGGCGATGACGCTTGCGAAATACTATCCGCTGCCGAACAATACGAATCTTACGAGCAACCTGGTGCTTTCACCAGCTATCGCGAACACCAACAACTCGGGCGATATACGGATCGATAAACATTTTGGGGACCGTGACCAGGCGTTCCTTCGCGCTTCGCTGCAGTATCCGTTTACGGGATCTGCGAACTACTACGGGAATGCCGGGACCTTCAGCAATCCTCCGCTGACGCAGCGACGGCAGGCGGGGACGGCGCACAACCAGTTCATCCTTAACCCGAACATTCTGTTTGAGGTTGCGTATGGCGTGATTCATCAATATGGCACGCGCACGGCGTGGTCGAATGGGCTGGACATTACGACGCTGGGCTTTGCGCCGAACTTTGCTGCGGGACAACAGGTGAAGGCCGTTCCGTATGTGACGATCGGCGGCTTTTCGGGCATCGGCAACCCCAACCAGAACTACAGCGCGCAGCTTAACCAATCGCTGATCAGCACGATGACGGCGAGTGTGGGACGACACACGATCAAGGCGGGCATCGACTTCCGCGTGTTCTTCATCAACCAGTTGCAGAACACGTCGGCGGAGGGGAACCTGACCTTTGGGACGACTTACACGCAGGGGCCGGGGCCGTTCACGACGGGAGCTACGAGTGGCGATGCGTTTGCCGCTTTTCTGCTGGGTATTCCGGGTGGGTCGATATCCACGCAGCCAGCGGTTGCTTCGAAGAGCTCTTACCTTGCGGAGTTTATTCAGGACGATTGGCGCGTGAACAACAAGCTGACGGTGAATGCGGGGCTTCGCTACGACATCAGCTTTCCGCGCACGGAACGTTATAACCGCGTGAGCACTTTTAATTTGGCGGCGACCTCGCCCATCGCTGGAGGGGTTGCAGCGTTTCCGAACCTGAAGGGTGCGCTCAGCTTTGGTGACGCCAACCATCGCGCGTATGCGGCGACGGACTACAACAACTTTGCTCCGCGCATTGGCTTTCAGTACCAGGTGAGGAAGGACACGGTGATTGGCGCGGCGTATGGGATTATTTATGGGCTTTCGCCGACGGATGCTTCTGGCCCAGGTAGCGGGTACGTCGATGGGTACACGGGGAGTACGACGGTGAACACGTCGCTCGATGGCGTGACGCCGATCATCACGCTGGCTAATCCTTTTCCGGGTGGCGTGAATGCGCCGGCGAGCGGATCGGCGCTGACGGCGATCACGAATCTTGGACAGGCGATCAACTCGGTGAACCTTGGGCAGCCCACTCCGTATCTGCAGAACTGGAAGCTGTCGATCCAGCACAGCATTCATAACAGCGTGTTGATACATGTGGCGTATGCGGCGAACAAGGGCACGAAGCTTCCGCTGAACAGCGCGCTGGATCTGAATGCTCTAACGACGGCGCAGTACTATATGGGCGCGGTGAATAACACCCAGGTGCCGAATCCTTTTTATGGCGTGATTACTGATCCTACGAGCATCCTGTCGAAGCCGATTGTGGCGCAGGGTCAACTGCTGAAGCCTTATCCGCAGTACACGAATGTGTATGCGCGGCTCGCACCGTTCGGCGGCTCGATCTATCACTCGCTGCAGGTGAGCGTGGAGAAACGGTTCTCGCACTCGTTCTCGATACTCGGGTCGTTTACAGGGGGCAAGCTGATTGACAATACGAGCGCGGCGGGTGCGGGTCCAGTCATCAGCACGATCCAGGACCCGACGAACCTGCGGGCAGAACGGACGATTGATACGCAGGACATCTCGAAACGGTTGGTCATCAGCGGTCTGTTTGAGCTGCCGGTGGGACGTGGGCGGGCCTTTGGAGGCACGATGAACCGGGGCGTTGACGCGCTGATTGGAGGCTGGCAGGTGAATGGGATTGCTACCTTCTCTGGCGGCGCACCGCTCGCGATGACCAGCATCGGCGTGGCGCGGCCGAATGTGGTTGCTCCTACGCATCCGCTGAGTGGGCCGGTACAGGCTCGGTTGAAAAAGTACTTTGATACGTCTGCGTATGCGGTGCCTGCTGCCTTTACCTACGGCAATAGCCCGGGAACGGCACCGAATCTGCGTGCGCCCGGGATTGCTAACTTTGACGCGTCACTGTTCAAGAGCTTTAAGATCGAACGGTTTACGGCACAGTTTCGCATCGAGTCGTTCAACCTGTTCAATCGTGTGCAGTTCTCGCCTCCGGGTACGCAGGCGGGGTCGACCAGCTTTGGCGTGATTACATCGCAGGCGAATACGTCGCGCGAGTTGCAGGCTGCGCTGAAGATCCTTTTCTAGCGTAGATTTTTCAAGACACGAAAAACGGTAGTTAGGAGATTGCGATATGCGTTTGAACCGCAGACAGATGATGGCCATGATGGCTAGCGTTACCGCCTCGGAAGCTCTTCCCTTTCGCAAAGCTGTTGCTGCCGAGGCGCAGGCCTCGGTGGTTGCGAGCACGGCGAAACGTTCCGATCCGCGCAACATTACAAATGGCACGGAGATACCGCGGGAGAACTATAGCGATCAGCCGTATGTGGTTATCACGAAGGACGGCAACTGGCTCTGCGTGCTGACTACGGGGCCGGGGACGGAGGGTATTCCGGGGCAGCACATCATTGCGACGATCAGCAGTGACAAGGGTAAGACGTGGTCGAAGCCTGTCGATATTGAACCGTCGAAGGGGCCGGAGGCTTCGTGGGTGATGCCGCTCGCTGTACCAAGCGGGAGGGTGTATGTCTTCTATACCTATAACTACGATAATCTGCGACTGGATACGAAGGCGGTGAACAGCACAGCCTTCGCGCATCGCGTGGATACGATTGGCAAGTACGCTTACAAGTATTCGGACGACTATGGGAAGACGTGGTCGAACGAGCGGTACTACATTCCGATGCGCAAGATGCGGATCGACCGCGAGAATCCTTACCACGGCGAGCGCATGTATTTCTGGGGCGTCGGCAAGCCGATCATCACGCGGCATGGCGCGATGTTTGGCTTTGCGAAGGTGGGTAAGTGGGGCAATCCAGGTGGCATGATGATGTCGCAGGGCTGCGTGATGCAGAGCCCCAACATTCTTACTGAGCGTGACCCGAATAAAATTCAATGGAACCTGCTGCCGGATGGTGATGAGGGGTTGCACGCGCCTTATGGCCCGGTCTCTGATGAGACGAATCTTGTGGAGATGAGCGACGGGTCGCTCTATGCGACGTATCGCACGATCGATGGACATAACTGCCAGGCTTATAGCCGCGATGCGGGGCATACGTGGACACCGCCTGCCTATGCGACGTATGGACCGAATGGCCGCGAGATGAAGCATCCGCGGGCCGCGAACTTTGTGAAGAAGTTCAGCAACGGTAAATATTTGCTGTGGTACCACAACCACGCGGGGGAGTCGGTGCTGACGGGGCCGTGGAACTACTATGACAATCGCAATCCGGCGTGGCTGACTGGGGGATTCGAGAAGGATGGGCATATCTACTGGTCGGAGCCGGAGATTCTGGTGTACGACATGGACCCGAAGACAAAGATCAGCTATCCGGATTTCGTTGAAGACTCCGGTGAATTTTATGTGACGGAGACGATGAAGACCCATGCTCGCGTTCATCACATTGATCGGGCGCTGCTGGAAGGGCTGTGGAATCAGGCTGAGGCTCGTAGCGTAGCGACGCGTGGCCTGGTGTACACGGCGGATGCGACGAAGCTGGCTGCGAACGCTACGATCCCGATGCCGGAGTTGCCTTCGTTGAACGAGGGAGGTTTCACGATCGAGTTCTGGATTCGGCTTCGTGAGTTGATTGCCGGGCAGACAGTTCTCGATGCGCGCGACGCCCAGGGAAAGGGGATTTCTATTGTGAGTAGTGATCGGTGCACGTTGAAGATCACGCTGAACGATGGGACACATGAAGGCTCATGGGACAACGATCCTGGGACACATCCGGGTGCGCTGCGTGTTGGCATGTGGCAGCATGTGGCGTTCGTCGTCGATGGCGGGCCGAAGATCATCAGCGCTGTTGTCGACGGAATCTTCAATGATGGCGGGGCCATTCGCGATTATGGATGGGGGCGGTTCGACCAGTCTCTCGGGGACATCAACGGCGCGCAGAGTGCGAAGGTTGCTGTGAATCTATTCGGCGAGTTGAAGCAGATGCGCGTCTACGACCGTTACCTGCGAACCTCAGAGGTAATCGGAAACTGGCGTGGGGACATGGCTTGAGCCTGATCGAAACGAATGCGGTGACGCGTGCTCCGAGCTTCTATACCGGGGTGCGCAGCCGTGTACTCGGCATGACGGTCGCACTCGCGTTTCTCACATACATGGATCGCGTCTGCATCTCGGTGACAGCACCCTTGATTGAGCGCGATCTTCATCTGAGCAACGTGCAGATGGGTTTCGTCTTCAGCGCGTTCACTGCGGCGTATGCGCTTTTCGAGATTCCGACCGGCTGGTGGGCCGACCGCAAAGGAAGCCGCCATGTTCTTACAAGGATTGTTCTCTGGTGGTCCATCTTTACCGGGATTACGGGCGCAGCGTGGAACTTCTCTTCCCTGTTTATTCTGCGTGGACTTTTTGGGGCGGGCGAAGCTGGCGCATGGCCGACCGTCACACGCGCGATCACACGATGGTTTCCGAGCAAAGAACGCGGCACCGCACAGGGCATCTTCTTTATGGGCGCGCATCTTGGCGGCGGACTGACACCACTTCTCGTCGCTGCGATGGCGATGCGCATTGGTTGGCGCGCTACCTTCCCTGCTCTTTCGGTGCTCGGATTCCTTTGGGCGACACTCTGGTTCAAGTGGTTTCGCGATGAGCCACAAGATCATCCCTCGGTGACACCTGCGGAGCTCGCGTGGATCCATTCGGACGATCTTCGTGTTGCTGCTTCTCAGGGTACGCAGTCGCTCTTCAGCGCTGCGTGGAAAACGCCGAGCGTCTGGTTTCTGTGCGCCATGTACTTTACGCAGACCTATGGCTTCAACTTTTATGTTACTTGGATGCTGACGTGGCTGGCGCACGAGAAAGGACTGCATGGAACTGCTCTTGGGTTCTTTGCCGGGCTGCCTTTGCTGCTCAGCGTTCCTGCAGATCTTTTCGGCGGCCTGCTGACCGACGCGCTGAGCCAGCGCTTTGGACTGCGTTTTGGCCGCTGTATGGTTGGCGGATTCTCGCTTGCGATCGCGAGCGCGTTTCTTCTTTTTGGACTTGGCCTGCGGGGTTACTCGGGGGCAACGTGCATTGCGCTGGGCGCGGCTTCCTCGAACTTTCTGCTGGGTGCGAGTTGGAGTAGTTGTTCCGATATTGCCGGGGATCATGCTGCGGTTGTGAGCGCGGCGATGAACACCTCCGGCCAGATTGGGGGCGTGTTGTGCCCCATCGTCTTTGCTCTTCTGACACGTAACACCCACAACTGGAGCGTGCCGCTTTATCTTATGGCTGCGCTCTACGCGCTGGGCGCTGCGTGCTGGTATTTCATCCACCCCGAACGCCCACTCTCCACGCAGGTAGTCCATCAACCCTAGATTTGGAAAGAGAGATGTCTATGCAACTATCACGGTCACAAATTAATTCGAGTATCCGGCTCGCCATGGAGGCCTTTGTTAAGGCTGGGATCAATCTTCCTCCGTTTGCTTTTTGGACGGTGGACGACTGGCAGAGCAAAGGGACGGATGTGAATGAGATTCGCAACGCGCGGCTTGGCTGGGATGTCACCGATTTTGGCAGTGGGGAGTTTGAAGAAATTGGCCGCACCCTATTTACGCTTCGTAACGGCTCTACGGCGCACAGTGGGCCGCATAAGCCATATGCCGAGAAGCTCATCCTTGACCCTGAGGGGCAACGAGCGCCGGCTCACTTCCATCGCTCGAAGATCGAAGACATCATCAACCGATCTGGCGGCAATGTTCTGGTGCAACTGACGAAGGCAACGCCGCAGGATACACGCAGCGACGAGCCGTTCCCCGTGCAGGTGGATGGCACCCAGGTGCAAGCTACGGCGGGGATGATCATTCGGCTGAAGCCGGGGCAGAGTGTCTGTATTCCTCCGCGGACGATTCATCAGTTCTGGGGCGAAGAAGGAACGGGCATGACAGTGAGCAGCGAAGTGTCAAGCCTTTGCGACGATACCTACGACAATTTTTTTCTGGCGCCCTCAGTGCGTTACCCCGAGGTGAACGAGGATGAGCCGAGGCAGTTTTATCTGTGCCATGAGTATCCGGGCGCTGCCACCTAACGTGTTTTTTTTCTCGCCTACAAACATCTCAAGCGATCGCCGGGGTAGGAGTGGCAACGGAACAGAAACCTGCATGAGGAATTGAGTTGATAAAATCAGGCTTCGTCGATTGCTGTGGTGGCGACCGCGTTAACCTGGTCCACGGCGTCGTCTACATTAATCGCGTTGCTCAAAATGAGCCTTATGCGGCAATGCCAGGGTCGACATCCGATCCGGATGACGCTTACAGTCCTGCCCGTGACGATTTCCCAGCAAACGGGACGCCATCTGGCTCATTTGAAATTTGGTCCGTGGAGTTACCTTCGCATGTGCAAAATGGAGAGTTGGTGTACCCCCCGGGAAAGCTTTTGCCATGGGGGATAGCCGTGAGCACAGTGCGGACGGACGTTTTTGGGGTTTTGTGCCTCGTAAAAACATTCTCCGGGCGGCCCATTTTCAACTAATGGTCGTTTGAGGCGACAGCGACCTGTTGTACGCACAACAGCAAAATCAGGGAGCACGTATCGGCTCATTCTTCAATACTGCACTGCACATAATAGATAAGACTCAACGGAGCAGGACTGGCTACCGAGTTTGGCGCGACCACGCAGGAGATTGGTCGTTGTAGTTGTGGTTGTTTGTTCTATCCCCGTTCCGGGATATTCCTGCAAAGATGCGTAAGGGAAGACTGCGATGCTCCGCCCGCCGCAGCAGGAGAAGAGACCTCTTTCCGCGATATTGTTAATCCATCGTTCTTGCTCATCGTTTAGAGGCTGTAGATGAGAGTTGGTGTTTTTTGTGGCCACGGCGGTCCCTCGAGTTCAAGATCCGCAACCTGATCATGCGCGAGAATGTAACGGCCTTCAGCTGGGGCTACGCGCATTGCGGAAGAGTCTCGGCAGTCCTTCTCTTTATGGTGTCTACAATCAGGACCTGATCTATTTGTAAAAGCTCACTGGGATTGGGCGAGTTCGTCAAAAGGGAAGTGGAGCCACTTGCGTGTGAGCTGCGTGTACTGTCAGGGGTAAAATCTACTGTGCTCGCCTTTATCTTGCCACTACTGACATGGAAGACGACCAACCATCCCATTACCCTATCCCAATCAAATCAATTGAGCTTGACAAATTGCTTCATACTGCCATAGGTTGGCTTCGACCCTGTTTATCAAAGCGATTACGCAGGTAAAAGTTTATCAATCCTAAAAAAAGTAATAATGCGGTCCAAACTTTTGGAGACAAGTATGAAGACCTGCGGAAATAATTTGCTGACCAAGAGTCGATGCATTTTGGTCGGAATGCTTTGCGGGATCGCGTTGCTAACCACGACACCAGTGTTCAGCCAGTTGGACCAGGGTGCTATCACTGGGATCGTGCAGGATGCTTCCGGCGCCGTCATCTCCAAGTCCGATGTCACTCTCACCAGCATTGATAGCGGACTTGTGTTGAAGACAAAGACCAACACGAGTGGCGTCTACACTTTCTCGCCCATCAAGATTGGGAATTATGCCATCAGCGCGAACTCGCCGGGCTTTGCGGTCACCACTCAGGAGCACATCCATCTCGACGTGCAAGCCAGACCGAATATTGTGCTCACCTTGAAACCGGGTGCGGTGACTGACACGGTCACCGTCAGCACGGCGCCTCCGCTACTACAGACGCAATCGGGCTCCGTCGGACAAGTCATGAGCACCGAAGTTATTAACAATATTCCCCTTAACGGGCGAAACGTCGTCTATGTAGCTCAGTTGGCGGCCGGCGTCGTGCAAGGAGTGGGCGGCCGAGGAGTAGGCACCGGCGACTTCTCCGCCAATGGACAGAGGCCCACGCAGAACAACTTCATCCTCGATGGCATCGACAATAACACCGCCGTCCCCGACTTCTTGAATGGATCGAGCTTCGTTGTGAATCCCCCGCCGGATGCTCTCGCCGAATTCAATATCCAGACCAACAGCTATAGCGCAGAGTTGGGCCATTCCGCTGGCGCGGTGATGAACACAAGCGTCAAGTCGGGAACCAACCAACTCCGTGGCAGCTTGTGGGAGTACATCCGCAACACCGCCTTGGACGCGAAGGACTTCAATGCCCCGACGATCCCTACTTATCACGAGAACCAATTCGGGGCCACCTTGGGCGCGCCCATTTTTAAAAACAGACTGTTCTTCTTCGGCTACGCCGAGGCCAATCGAATCGTCTTTGGACGGACATCTACGCAGTCAGTTCCCACCGCGCTCATGCGCACAGGAAATTTCTCCGAGTTGTTGAACCCTGCGCTCACTTCGCAAGGAGCTGCTGTTACGTTGTACCAGCCCGGCAGCGCAGGAACCAAGCTGCTTGCGTGCAATGGCCAGCAGAACGTGATCTGCCCCGATGACATCAATCAAGTGGCGCTCAATCTCCTGAAGCTCTATCCACAGCCAAACACGAACGGCGGGAAACTTTACAACAACAATGTGCTGAATACCAACGCCATCGCGAACAGTTGGCAATGGGGAATGCGGTTCGACTGGAATATAAGCCCGAAAGATCAGACGTTTGTCCGGTTCAGCTATGTCAATTCACCTAGCAACTATCCATCACCGCTCGGTCCCATTCTTGATGGAGGCGCCTACGGCAGCGATGGGAAGATAATCAATCAGGCTGATAATTTCGCCTTCAGCGAGACCCACCTCTTTTCGCCAACCCTGATTAACGAAGCCCGCTTTGGCTTCAACTATGGCAACTTCGGCTTCCAGCAGGCAACCTTCAATACGCCCGATCTCGCTGCTTCCCTCGGGCTGGGTGGGATTCCCAGCGGGGGGGCATTAGGCGGCGGCTTGCCGCTTGTATCGCTATCCGGGATAACAGGTTTTGGACAACCTGGTTTCTACCCAAACCACAAAAGCGAAGACGTCTACGAAATTCTCGACAACGTAACCAAGATCGTCGGAAATCATTCCTTGAAGATTGGCCTACTTCTTCAGAGCGTCCGCTTTCCGTTCTTCTCGCCGCCCAACGCACGCGGCACCTACAATTTCGGCGGATTCTTTACCTCTAACCCCGGAAAGACCAACACCGGCTTTGGAGTTGCGGATTTTCTGGAAAACGAGATGACCTCTGCAACGGTACCGGCCTACCAGCATCTCGATTTTTCTCATTGGACGCGCGGAGCGTATATCCAAGATGATTGGCGAGTGTCGAGTAAGCTCACCCTGAATTTAGGCGTTCGGTACGACTACTATCAGCCGCTGAAGGAAGTGGCCGGGCAGTTCGCGAACTTCTACATGCAAGTCCTCGGACCCGGGAGCGGAAAAGCCACCCTAACCTTCACTAAGGCGCAGCAGAATACGTATCTATCACCCACGTTCCTGAACCTGCTCGCCACGAACAATGTAGCGGTGCAGTACACAGGAAACAGCACGCTGGTCAATGGGCAGGACACGAACTTCTCCCCTCGCTTGGGCTTCGCTTATAGCGTCGACGAAAAGACGGTGATTCATGGCGGCTTCGGCATTTTTTTCGGAGGTATAGAAAATACGGGCGGTCCGGAGACGCTGCAAAACTATCCATTCCAGTTCACGGCAAACTTCCCTCGTGCCACGACCTGCACCCCAGGAAACTGCGCTACCAACGGCATACAGCTTGAGACTGGCTTCTCGTCCTATCTTTCTGGCGGCGGCCTCATCGATCGCATCGCAACGCCTTCCTTTGCGGGTTCGCAGCCAAACATCAAGAACCCCTATACTGAGTCATACAATCTCTCCTTCCAAAGAGCGCTCACCAACGATCTGGTCGCCACCTTAGCCTATGTCGGCGATGTCAGCCGTCATCTTGTCGTCAATGTGAATAGGAATTCGCCCGCGGCACTCATCGATCCACGGTTGAATACGCAGACGGTTCAACCGTTCCCTGCTTTCGGCAGCGTTGGTACAAATGAGTATGCGGGCATCTCCAGCTACAACTCATTGCAGGCAAAGGTGGAGAAGCGTTACCAGAACGGACTTAGCTTCCTGACCACCTACACCTGGGCGCATTCGTTGGACGATGCCAGCCAGCCTCTGGGAGGAACGGGCTATCGAGGACTCAATCTGATCGGCCTCAGAGGCGATTACACGAACTCGCAAGCCGATGTCAGACACCGAGTGACGTTCAATGGGTACTATCAACTGCCGTTTGGTAAAGGAAAGAAGTTTTTGTCAGGCGGAGGCATCCTGAACACACTTGCCGGAGGTTGGGCAATGGACGTTCAATTTACGGCACAGACAGGATTCCCCTTCACCGTCAGCACGAACCTTGGCAGTGCTGGACCAAATGGAGGTTCCGCTAACGCTATTTTAGTCCGCGATCCATTCGTTTCGGGAGGCTCGCCCGATCCCACCAATCCTTCTATTACTTGCGCGGCAACCACCCGAAACACGACCCATTGGTATAACCCATGCGCGTTTGCAAACCCAGTGACGGCCTTCCCAAATGCAGCGGTTGCAGGTAGCCCTGTCAGTACAACACGAATCACCGGGCTTGCCGCATTGCCATATCTTGGAAGCCGCTTTAACACAATTTATGGGCCCGGTTATGAACGCGTAAACACTTCGCTGTTCAAGCGTGTGACGACCTTTCGTGAGCAGTATCTGGAGCTCCGCGCGGACATCTTCAATGTATTGAATACTCCTTCCTACGGAAACCCAAGCACCACCAGCAACGCTACAACTGGAGGGCAGATTACTGGACCACGATCGTTCCAGAGCTTCACTCCAGATGCGCGTTTCATTCAACTCTCTGCTAAATATGCCTTTTAGGTGAGGAGAGTCGGAAATCTGGAAGGTATCTCACGGTTATGCTCTAACAATAGAAACTCCGATTGAGTCAAAGGAAATGAGAATGAATGAACCAGCGATAAACGCGTCGCCGACGCGACGTGAGTTTCTCCGGAATGCCGCTCTGGCGTCAGGTGCGGTAGCGGCTGCAAGCACCGCGGCAGCAGCCGATGTGGCGGTCGCCGCTCCCGCTACCTCCCAGCGGCCAAATGTCCTGATGATCTGCGCCGACCAGTTCCGTGCGGACTTCGTGGGGGCAAGCCATGAAAATCCTTCCGTCAGGACGCCGCATATCGACGCTCTGGCAGAACGCGGCGTGAACTTCAAGCAGTGCATGTCGAACCAGCCGCTCTGCTCGCCTTCGCGTGCTTCTTTTATGACGAGCCGCTATGCCACCGAGACTGCCGTCTGGAAACTCGGCATAGAACTCGATCACTCCCTGCCAACCATCGCCACCGAGTTCCGCAAGAATGGTTACACGTCGAACTTCATCGGCAAGTGGCATGTGTCTCAGACCGAGCTGAAAGATGGAAAGAAGCAACTCGGATGGATTCCGCCCGGCCCATCGCGCGGCGGGTTCGACGATCTGTGGGAAGGCGCGAATGTGCTCGAGCTGGTCTCGCATCCCTATGAGGGAGACTACTGGGACGATAGCGGCAAGAACATTGGCTACAAAGATGAGTACCGCGTCGATTTCATTGCAAATCGGGCCGTGAAGCTGATCGAGCAAAAGCACGACAAGCCGTGGTTCCTCTTTCTATCTCAGCTTGAACCGCACCATCAGAACGACGTCGATGAGTTCGTTCCGCCGAAGCGGTACGAAGACAAATATGTCGATCCATATATCCCGGCAGACTTGAGAAATTTGCCGGGTAACTGGCGTTCGCGGATCCCCGGCTACTACGGTTGTGTGCAGGCGATAGACGACTGTGTCGGCACCTTGGTTGAGGTGCTGGAAAGAACGGGGCAGCTTAATAACACCATCATCCTCTTTTTCTCCGACCACGGCTGCACCTTCCGGACGCGCCTCGGCGAGTATAAGCGTTCGCCTCATGAGTCCTCGATCCGCGTGCCGTTTGTTATCGCGGGGCCGGGTTTTGACCAGTCGGCGACGATCAATGAGGTTGTCTCACTGTTAGACCTGACTCCGACGCTGCTCGACGGGGCCGCCATTGAGCCTATTGCAAGTATGCGTGGCAAGCCGCTAAAGACATTGGCACAGGATCCAAAGGCGCGTAAGGTATGGGATTCAACCGCTTATTTCCAGATCAGCCAATCGATCTGCGGAAGGGGCATTCGCACCAGCGATTGGTGCTATTGTGCATTTGACCCCACCGTCAAAAACGGCGAAGCGGAATATAGCTCGCACTACCAGGACTTCGTGCTGTATTCCATCGCAGGAGATCCGTCCGAGACGGTGAACCTCGTCGGCCGCCCGGAGTACAAAGACATTGCGAACCAACTTCGCTCAGAGCTGCTGAAGCGCATCGAAACAGCCAGTGAGCCAACCACGACAATCACGCCGATTCACTACTACGCCTAATTGCGCCACAACGCATTCCACTGAGGTTTGCGTGCGCGGCTCAATCACCTTCTTAGCTCGGTTGCGCTCTTGTGAGTACTCTCCTGAAGATGGTGCGGTGATGTGTGAGGGCGGCAGCTCAAGAAACGGAAATTTATGTCTGTGTAGGTGGTCCCAGAACTTTGCCTGTCGCACTCCCTTATTCAGAACGAGACCCTAGACGGACAACTCTATCTCCTCATAGAGGAAAATCCGTAGGCGGCAAAAGTCTGATAGCGAGAGGTAGAATCTCAACCGACACATGTTCTATCTGCTAAACCAATAGCCAGTAATCTTCAGCCGCTCTCGACCCAAACAAGGTGAGCGAAAATTCTATGCCGCTGTATTGTTGAGGTATAGCCTTTCCCTACACCTCCGATCTGACAGAAAACTGTCCGAATAGATTTAGTTTCGGAGTATTCTGACAGAGCATGGCGAAAGCTAAAGAACCTAACCGTACAGTTACGAAGAAAAGGGCAGGGATGGGCCATTTGGTTGGCTACCTGCGGGTCAGCTCACTCGACCAGAACGAAGTCCGCCAGCTCGAAGGATTGGACCTTGACAAAGCCTTCACCGATAAAGCCTCGGGCAAGGATGCAAAGCGTCCCCAACTTGAACGCTTACTGAGTTTCGTCCGCGAGGGCGATACGGTGTTCTGTCATTCGATGGATCGACTGGCCCGCAATCTTGATGATCTGCGCAGGATTGTGCTGGGCTTAACCGAGCGGGGGGTTCACGTTGTTTTCGTTAAAGAGAACCTGACCTTCACCGGAGAAGACTCGCCCATGTCGAACCTGCTCCTGAGCGTCATGGGTGCTTTCGCGCAGTTCGAGCGTGAGTTGATTCGAGAGCGTCAGCGCGAGGGGATT
>JBDTDX010000374.1:0-6382 GCA_039922815.1 Granulicella sp. | reverse complement strand
CGACGCCGGGGGGCAGGCCGTGGACGATGACCTCGAAGACGCCGCCGATGGTGTCGCCAGTGCGGAGGACGGCGTCGACCTCGGCCTTCATGCGTGCTTCGCTGGCCTCGTCGACGCAGTTGAGCAGGACCGGCTCCTTGGCCTGGAGAGCGGCGATCTCGTCCCACGTAGCGGGCCGGTCGAGTTCGGCCTTGCCGACACGGATGACGTGGCTGGCGACCTCGATGCCAAATGTGCGAAGAAGCATCTTGGCAATCGCCCCATTGGCAACGCGGGCTGCACTTTCGCGGGCAGAGGCGCGCTCCAGGACGTAACGCGCATCGGGAAAATCGTATTTGAGCGAGCCAGCGAGATCTGCATGGCCGGGGCGCGGACTGGCTACGGCCTTATGTTTGGCAGCATCGCCGGTATCGACGGGAAGGATCTCGGTCCAGTTCTTCCAGTCGTTGTTGGCAAGCGTCATCGCAATGGGCGAGCCGATAGTCTTGCCATGGCGCACGCCCGAGAGGATGTGTGCAGTGTCGCGCTCGATACGCATGCGACCGCCGCGTCCATAGCCCTGCTGGCGGCGCCAAAGCTCACGATCGAGGAACTCCTGCTCAATGGGAACGCCGGCGGGCATGCCGCTGACCATAGCGACGAGGCTTTCGCCGTGGCTCTCTCCTGCTGTTGAAAAACGAAGCATATATTTACTCAGACCAGACTCAAATTGTAACAATTCCCGGATGAGACTACAGCTTGAACCATGGTGGCTACAGCCTCTTGCCAGCTACAAGCTCTTTCATGGTCAAGCTCTCTGGGGTGTTGAGCCTGTCCAGCCCGCCACGAACGGCTTCTCGATCGCGTGCGTTTCGATTCTGGCTCACCTTCCACTTGCCTTCGAGCCGTTGAATCGGGAGTTCGAATCCAACGATCCCGTTCAGGAGCGCCTTGATAAAATCTGCCGGCGCATCGGCGACCTTCCATGGGATCTCGGAGGGGGCTTCCAGCTGATCCGTCAGGCTTTCCAAATGCTCCATCAGCCAATCAGCATCCGCAATCACCTTGAGCGGACCGTAGGCGTGCACAACGACGTAGTTCCAGGTAGGCACTTCTTTGCCATGCTCCTCAGTGCCGGGATACCAGGAGGCTGAGATGTAATGCTGCGGTCCGGCAAAGATGGCCAGCGCATCGACCGTCGGGGAGAGGTCGCTCCACTGCGTGTTCGCACGAGCGATATGGCCCTTGAGAACGCCAAAGGGCGAGCCGTCATCCTCCAGAACCATAGGAATGTGCGAAGCAAGGAGCCCGGACGCGCCCAGAGTGACCAGGGCCGCAAGAGGATGAGCGGCAATCATCTGATGCATCACCGGAATGCGCTTCTCTTCGTTCGCCCTGGGGATATACATGGCTGCCTAGTCGCCCTTCAAATAGGCGCGAGAGTTGAGGAGAGGACGGTCCATGGAGCGGACCCAATCGGTGACCTCGGCCTGGCTGCGTCCGTTGGCAGCGGCTTTGGCAAACTCGTTACGCATTACCTGCATCTTGGCTTCGAGATCGTCGAGAACGTTAAGCAGCAGGGCCTCTGGGGTCATGGGTAGCTTGGGAGAGCCAAACTCATATTTCCCATGATGGCTGAGGATCATGTGTTCCACGAGAATGCGTAACCGCTCGGGGAACGGAGCAAGCGCCTGCACCTTTTCCCGCAACATTCCCTGCGCAATGCTGATGTGGCCGATGAGCTGGCCCTCAAGCGTATAGCCGAAACTCGACTTCCAGTGGAGCTCGTGGATCTTGCCGATGTCGTGCAGGATAGCTCCCGTCACGAGGAGATCGGGATCAACTTCAGGGTAAAACGGTGCCGTGGCGCGGCAGACGCGGACGAGGGTGACGACATGCTCGAGCAGGCCTCCGAGCCAGGCATGGTGAAGCACCTTGGCGGCAGGAGCGGAGCGGTAAGCCTCGGTGATGGCAGGATCATCGAGGAACGCAGCTACGAGACGCCTTAAATCTTCATTGGCGAAGGCGGCGATAGAACTTTGCAGCTCAGACCAGAGGGCGTCGATGTCATATTGCGAAGCAGGAAGGAAATCGGCAGGGTCGACCTCGGAGTCGGCCGCGCTGCGAAGCTTTGAAAGGGTAATTTGATACTTGCCTTGATACTTGCTGATCTGGCCCTGAGCCTTGACATAGCAGCCCTCGGCGCAGGTGGCGACGACATCGGCAAACTCCTCCCACATGCGGGCATCGAAGGTGCCGGTCTTGTCAGACAGAGTAAGGGCGAGGTACTGGCCACCCTGTTTGCGGTCGCGGATAGAGAGGGAAGAAAGCGCGAAAAAGCCGGTGACGGCCTCGTTCTCAAAGTTCACGGCATCGGCAACATAGAAATCTTTCATCGTTCTCTATGGTGCATCTTCTATCTGCCGATCACAAGGTACGAAACGGATGCGCCGCCCGTAATCAGCCAGCGCATCTGTTTCAAACGCTATTTTGTGACTTGACCACGAATCTCGCCGCTAGGATGGGCCGCAGTATGGAGATTGAAATACCACTCTCCAGCGAGCAGTTCCTTCTCCTGCACCGGGGTGAGGGTCGCATCGCCTGTGATCGGGCTGGGAAGGGGGCTGCCCATCACGGGAACCGTCGGGCCTGCATTGGCACCCACGGCAGCCGGGCCATGGAAGTGTGCTGCAACGACCGGCCCTGTCATTCCACTGAACTCAACGTGATATTTGAGTTCATGCGTGGCTGTATCCAGTGTGGCGGTGAGTGTACCTGTACCCATGCTGGTCGTAGCCGGGACCTCCGAAGAACCTTTCAGACTGGCCTTGAGGTGCACGGTTGCGGCGTGAGCTGCGAGTGATACAAACGCGAGAGCCGAGGCAGTGACAACTGTCCGGGCGATGCTTCTTACATTCATCATCGAGTTCTCCTTGTAAGACGTGCTGCTATCCCTTGGATGCGATTTATTGCGGGGGCGGGGCAGGGATCGGCGCACCCGGGGTCGCCGGCGTAGTGGACCCGGTCGGCGGGTTTGTCGATGAGGGAGGCGTCACGGGAGGAAGCGTGGTCTGGTCGGAGGATGGCTGCGTCCTGGCAGGCCCCGCAGTACCCTCGTAGGGCGTTCCACGGTCAGAAGCCTTCGAGGGGGTTTCCACGAGAGCTGGAGCCGGAGGCTTGGGAGCCTGATTTTGCAACCGTTCCTTAGGCGCGCCCTTGACCTTGACCTTCTTTGGCTTCTTGGCGGTATCGCCGTTGAGGCCGAGCGGGGCTGCCTGTGTAGCGGCGGCGGCCTTCTCCTCAGCAGTCATCGGCGGAGCGGCCGAGATCTGTTTCTCTTTGATCTTCGCAACTTTCTTCTGTTTCTTTTCTGCCGATACCTCACGAGCACGGTCACTATATCGTGTCTTTTTCTGCGGGGCGGCCTGAGGAGCGAGCGGATTTACCTCCGAGGCGCTCGTACTGGCGTCTTCAGCGGGAGTCTGAGGACCGATCGTTGTTCCAAGTGATGACGGGCCTGCCGGTGCACCCTTCTCAACGCCCTCGTGATTGGCCCCCAGTCCGTCATCAGAGGCCATACCTACATTTTCTGGTCCATTCGGCAAAGACTGGCGCGGAGCTTGTCCGAACCGGACCTTCTCGCGTCGTATCTTCCTACGCTTGGTAAGAGGCGCCAACTGCCCGCCGGTAGTGGTCGTTGTTGTAGCGGCGACAGCAGTGCCGGCCGCCGGAGCGGTTGCAGATCCCCCCTTGGTCACTTCAGAGAATCGTCCGCCACGATCGAAGCGCTGCTTCTGTACAACTGTCTTCTTTTTGGGGACTGGTGCCGTGTAGGCCGTGAAGAGGAAATCCGACTTGGCCTGCGTTGGGCTGGCACCGGAATCGACGTATCCTGCCTTGATGCTAATGTAGGCGTCTTCGCGCAACTTGGTCAGGTATGCACGAAGGGCAGGCTGCATCTGCTCGGTATAGATCGCCTCCTGAATCTGCGGCTCAATCTCCTTGAGCGGAGGTACTCCTGCGGCATCGTGGGCGGTGACCTTGAGAATGACGAACCCCTGACGGGTGCGAATCGGTGCCGTGAACTGCCCCACTTTGAGATCGAAGGTCTGATCTTCGAGCACCTTTGCGAGTGCACCTCGCTTGTAAGGTTGACCGAGATCGCCACCCTGGGCGGCTGTCGGACCACCCGAATAGGTTTTCGCCAGATCTTCAAACGGCGACCCGGCCTTCAACTTGGTTTCCACTTCAGCGGCCTTTGTCTGCGCCTGGGCAATCGCTGCATCATTTGCATCTGCGGCAGTAGGAATCAGGATCTCGCTCAGGCGGACCTGCTCCGGCTGAGCAAACTCCTGCTTATGAGCGTCGTAATAAGCCTGTTCCTGGCCCGCCGTCATCTGGAGCTTGCGGCCGACCTCATCGCGCACCACCTGCTGGGTGATGATCTGGTTGCGGATGTTCGCCTTGAAATCCTCGAACGAGACGCCCTGCTGCCGGGCTGCCTTCTCGAGTTCTTCCATCGAGTCCATCTTGTTCTGTTTGCGGATTTCGTCCAGCCGGCGAATTACCTCTGCATCCGCGTTCAAGCCAAGCTCTTTGCCGCGCGAGAGAAGCAGTTGCTGATCGATCAGATCGCGCAGCATGTTCTTCTCTCGTTCGGCGCTGTCTGCGGGACTGGCATGGGACTGCTGCAACTCCTGGGCAAGCTGGTCGCGGGCACGCTCCACATCGCTGCTGTTGATGATTTGATCGTTGACGCGGACTACCGCATCCTCCACCACCTCGGCGTTGGGCGTAATGGCCGGCGTCACCGGCAGACTTATCTGCTGCACAGGCGCATTGATGGGGCTCTGATACCGCGGAGCCTGTGCGGCCACCACTCCCGGCAATGTAAACAGGCCTAGCCCGCACACTACCGCGTACTGCGAAATTCTTAGGGTCATCGTCACTCGTATCTCATATCCACAACTACGGTGGAGCTACCCTGCCACCGGCTACTGACTAGCTGTTGGACGTCATCACCCTTGCGGCCGATAGTCCGATAAACAATTCTAACTGCCAACCCCGCATCAGGCGAATGCAGGTGTCAGGATGGTTGCCCCGCAGGGGCTTGCCGCCCCGGGGCTAACCCTCACGGTGTATACTCCGTCCAACGCAGAGCGCACTCTACGCGCTGTTTTTCCCCTCTGAGGTACTCCAGCCCGATGGTTCCACGCACACGACGCGCACTCTTCTCAGCTACCGTTTTTCTCGCCACCTGCGCTGTGCTCGGCTCGATCATCAGCCAGAAAGTGGCGGCCCAGTCCGCAACCGACGAGTCGACCGTACGGGATTCGCTCCACGCCTTCACGAATGTTTACGCGATCGTCGAGCAGAATTACGCCGATCCGCTGACTGGCGATAAGACGGATAAAGCCATCTACGACGGGGCTATCCCGGGAATGCTCCACGCCCTCGATCCGCACTCGAACTTCTACGATCCAAAGGCTTTCGCGCAGATGCGTGAGGATCAGCATGGCAAGTATTATGGCGTCGGCATGACCATCCAGCCACAACTGGTCGGTGGCGCTGTACGGATCTTCGTTCTCTATCCCGCTGAGGGTATGCCGGCGTTCCGGGCGGGCATCCGGCCTGGCGACATGATCGTCTCCGTCGACGGCAAATCGACCGACGGTATGGATTCCGCCGCCGTGGCGAGCTTACTGAAAGGCCCCAAAGCAACGCACGTCTCGGTCTCGATGGAACGAGAAGGCTCGCCCAAGCCATTGACCTTCGACCTGATTCGGGACGAGATTCCACGGCCATCCGTAGACCTTGCCGAGATGATTCGCCCCGGCATCGGCTATATCCACGTCACCCAGTTCATGGAGACCACCAGCCGCGAGGTTGGGGATGCGCTCGACAAGTTCGGCAACATCCGGGGTCTCGTGATCGATCTGCGGGGCAACCCAGGCGGACTTCTGAACGAAGCCGTGAATATGGCGGACAAGTTCCTGCAAAAAGGCCAGATCGTCGTCTCACAGAAGGGCAGAGCGTTCCCGGATCAGGTGTACCGGGCGTCTCGCGGGTCCGACACAAAATATCCGATCGTCGTCCTGGTGAACCGCAATACAGCCTCTGCGGCGGAGATTGTCTCGGGGGCCTTGCAGGATCACGATCGGGCACTCATCGTTGGCGAAACCACCTTTGGCAAAGGCCTTGTACAAACGGTGTTCACGATCTCCGAGAATAGTGGACTCGCGCTTACCACCTATCACTACTACACGCCTTCGGGTCGGTTGATCCAGCGAAACTACAGCAACATCTCGCTGTACGACTACTACTATCTTCGCGACGGTGTCGAGACAGGTGCCAACCGCGAGGTGAAGCTTACCGATTCGGGTCGCACCATGTATGGCGGCGG
>JBDTDX010000373.1:0-4407 GCA_039922815.1 Granulicella sp. | reverse complement strand
ATGCCACCCCTACCCTCGAAGACTACTCAGAGCCTGCCCTCGATGCCGCTTTTGGCACCCTCGCCGCGGAGGTACGTTCCTCGGCTGCCTCCGAGGAGGCGGAAGCGTTCCGGCTCCACTGGCTGGGACGGAAACAAGGCCGGTTGAAGCTGGTGAGCGAAGCCTGGCTGAAATCTGCTCCGGCGGAGGCCCGCAGGCCGCTCGGAATTCGTTTCAATCAGCTGAAGCAACAGATTGAGGCGGCGCTCGAAGGTCCGGCTGCGAATACGGCACCTGCAAAGCAGGGAATCGACATTACGCTGCCTGGGGCTGTGCGCTCGGTGGGGATTCCGCATCCGCTGCTGAAGACGATGCATGAGGTTGTGGCGGTCTTTCATCAGCTTGGGTACAGTACGAATCTTGGCCCGCAGGTGGAGAGCGATTTTTTTAATTTTGAGGCGTTGAACTTTCCGCCGAACCATCCTGCTCGGGATACG
Organism: Granulicella sp.; assembly: GCA_039922815.1. Lineage (GTDB taxonomy): Bacteria > Acidobacteriota > Terriglobia > Terriglobales > Acidobacteriaceae > Edaphobacter. Next base: position 3,931 of record JBDTDX010000373.1, on the reverse strand, counting down.
CAGGACACGCTGGTGATTGCGAATCAGCAGTCGCGACCGGCGCGGGAACGGCTGCTGATGCGGACGCACACCTCGCCGGTGCAGATACGGACGATGATCGAGCAGGTACCGCCGATACGGATTGTGATTCCGGGTAAGGTGCATCGCAACGATGCGGCGGATGCTACGCACTCGCCGATCTTTCACCAGGTTGAGGGGCTTTGTGTGGATACGAACATTACCTTCTCTGACCTGAAGGGGACGCTCGATCATGCGATGAAGGCGTTGTTTGGCTCGGATGTGAAGACGCGGTTCTTTCCCAGCTTCTTTCCGTTCACGGAGCCGAGTGCGGACGTGCAGATTTCGTGCATCTTCTGCGGGGGCAAGGGCTGCCGGAAGTGCAAGCACTCGGGCTGGATCGAGCTGCTGGGTTGCGGGATGGTCGATCCCAAGGTGTTTGCTGCGGTCGATGAGCGGCGGATTGCGGACGGGAAGGAACCGGCTTACGACACGGCGAAGATCAGCGGCTTTGCCTTTGGCATGGGCGTGGAGCGCATTGCCATGATTCAGCATGGAATCTCGGATATTGGGCAGTTTTATTCAGGGGATATGCGGTTTCTGGAGCAGTTCGCCTGATGATAAATCTCAAACAGTTACCGAAGCGAATAGTTCTAAGCCGCAAAGGCAGTGATCAATCTTCTGGAGGAGCACCTAGCCTGATTGTTGAGGAAGAACTTATAAGTCTTCCCATTCCAGAGCATAGCCGAAAACAAAGAGCTGGAACGTTAGGTAGATGTAATGCAACGCATTTGCGTTATGCAGATCTGCCAGACCACGAAGTTATCGGTAAACATGTTGCCTATATGGGGCAGGGTCTTTCAAAAGATGATTGTGTTCATCTCGACCCTGATGTTCGTCCAGAACTAAGAAGACCAGAAGCTAAATCTTGCACATCTCTTTTCGGCCAGAGCGGTACTGCGGAGAGCCATCTCCGTAACCACCAGATTGGGAAGAATGATCTGTTTCTGTTTTTTGGCTGGTTCAGAAGATTTAATAAATCGGGTGACTGGTATTTACCTGAGGGGCCAGATCAGCACATGATCTGGTCGTGGTTTCAAGTAGAAAAAAAATATTTGCTTGAGGAAACTCATTCAAACGAGCTTCAGTGGGCCGCGCATCATCCACATATTGCACGCATGAATGGTTTTGCAGTTGGAAAAGATACCCTATACGTTGCAAATGAGGCCCTATCATTCGTGAATGATCTCCCAGGTGCTGGCACATTTCGTCGAAGCGATGCAAGGTGTCTAACTGCGCTATCTTGTGGCCGATCTCCAAGGCGCAGTGATTGGTGTCTTCCCGGGTTTTTCCGAACTGTAGGACTTACCTATAACGACAACTTTTTTAAAGAGCCTTGTCTTGCTGAACCCCAGAAAGTTCATCTTACTGCGGCTGGTAGAGGTCAGGAATTTGTGTTTCCTAGGGATAAAAAGACGACCATTCAAGACCTCTCCCAAGAAACGCAATCGCAGGTAGCAGTTTGGCTGCAATCGGTATTTCAAGATATATGAAGATGTTTGTTCTGTTGGCTCTGACATGCTCTTCCTCTATAAATTTATTTGGAGGTAGACGCCAGACTAAGAAGAAATCTTCGTGGAGGTGATCCATGGGAAAGCAGTTCGAGCGGATTGAACCTTTGCACCGCGCGTTTATTGAGCGGCAGCATATTTTTTTCAACGCCTCGGCGATTGCGAGCGGCCCTGTGAACGTATCGCCTCGGGATGTGGCTTCTTTGCGGGTGCTTACGGAGAACTCTGTCGTCTACCTTGATCGGACGGGCAGCGGGAACGAAACGGCTGCACATCTTCTTGCCGATGGACGGCTTACGCTGATGTTTTGTGCTTTTGAAGGGCCACCGTTGATCCTTCGGTTGTACGGTGAGGGGCGCATTCTGCATCGGCACAGTGTGGAGTATGACGCTCTGCTGGCCTCTCATTTTGACAACACGGAGACGCCGGGCGCTCGCCAGATGGTTCTGCTCGATGTGGAGCTGGTGCTGACGTCGTGTGGGTTTGGCGTTCCTTTATTTGAGTATGTTGGCGAACGTGACCAGCTTGTGCGGTGGGCTGAATCGAAGGGGGAAGAGGGTCTCGATGACTACCGTCGGCAGAAGAATGCGTGCAGCATCGATGGGTTGCCCACCGGGCTGTTTGAAGAGACGGTGGGCGTTTAGGGAGCTCTGATGAGGTGATTGGGTATTGCCTCGGGGGCTGGAGCGGTTTCCTCGATGGTTATAGGACGGGCCTTCAGCCCTTGCTCCCTTCATGGCATGGAACATGGGGCTTCGCCCCATGCTGGTTTGGCAACGGGCCGTTGGCCCTTGGCGGTTCGACTCTATCCCTTCGCGGAAACTGCTCTCGCTTCGCGGAGACTGCTCTACCTTCGCGGAAACTGCTCTCAAGCCCCGATTATTGGCAATCTTAACGGCTGGGCTGAAGCCCGGCCCCTTCAAGACGAGCAAATCTAATTCGTCAGGCATTCCCTGACGCCCCGCTCTACAGAGGGATTTGCGGCGTGGCTAAAGCCACGCCCTTTCAACGCAAGGCTCACCTCTGACGGCGAGAGATCGTTCCCACCCTTCGCGGTGAGGCTGCGAAGGATGGGGCACCCGTTGAAGTTACGCCCTCTCAAAGCATGGCTCTGGTCGCGCAGGCTTATTGGGTGAGGATGCCGATGGTTCTCAGCCAGGTTTCGACCTCTGCGGGCCAGTTGGTGATGGGGAGGGCGGTGCGGCGGAGGCCGTAGCCGTGGCCGCCTTTGGCGTAGAGGTGGATCTCGGCGGGGACGCCTACGCCTTTGAGTGCGAGGAAGTAGGCGGTGGAGTTTTCTACGTGGACGGGGTCGTCCTCTGCCTGGACGAGGATGGTGGGTGGGGTGTCCTTGGTGACGGGTGCGTCGGGGGTGAAGGCGAAGGCCTTGTCGGGCTGCGCGAGGTAGGCGGGGTAGATCATGATGGCGAAGTCGGGGCGGCAGCTTAGCTGGTCGGCCACGTCGATGGCGGGGTAGAGGCGGTGCTCGTAGTGGGTGCTGAGGGCGGCGACGAGATGGCCGCCTGCGGAGAAGCCGAGGACGCCTACTTTTTTGGGGTCAATCTTCCATTCAATGGCGTGTTCGCGGACGATGCCGACGGCGCGCTGGGCGTCCTCGAGGGCCTGGGAGGATTTGGGATAGGGGCCGGAGCCGGGGACGCGATATTTGAGGATGAGGCAGGTGATGCCTTTGGAGGTGAGCCAGTCGCAGACTTCGGTGCCTTCGAGGTCGATGGCGAGGATGCTGTAGCCTCCGCCGGGGAAGACGACGACGGCGGCACCGGTGTTGGGGCCTTTGGGGGCGTAGAGGGTGAGGGTAGGGGTGGAGACGTTGCCGATGCGGGCTACGTATTTGCCGGCGACCTTTGGGCTGGCGGCGGTGGAGGTGTCCTGCTCGGGGCCTTTGGCGGGGGTGGCGTTGGGGGCTTCGCCGGGCCAGAGGGTGAGTACGGGATGGTTGGGTCCGGCGGACCAGCTGCTCGAGCCGGTCTGGCCCCATGCTGCACCGCAAAGAGCGATTGCTGCGATTCCAAGCACAAAGCTATGCATCTTCCTTGTTGTCCCCATGCTGCCTCCGTCTGACTGGCGATGATTGCTGCAAGCCATCATCGCTGCCAGAGTACCCCGGACGCAAGCTGGCGAAGTACACTGGAAGACGTTCCCTATGAAGATTCTGACTGCATGGCTCCGCAACTTCGTTCCTGACATTCCTGTCGACGACCACCAGTTGGCTGATGACCTGACGCTGCGCGGCATTGCGGTGGAAGGCGTGCATGACCTGGACGTGCGCGGTGATGGCCGGTCGAACGGGCATCTGTTTGAGATGGACATTACGACCAACCGCGTGGATGCGATGAACCATT
>JBDTDX010000372.1:0-2144 GCA_039922815.1 Granulicella sp. | reverse complement strand
TATGCGCTACAGCCTCTACAGGCTCAATAGTGTGAACGCTCGCGGCTCGGGCTCACTCAATGAGATCAGCAATGGCACGTCTGTTTTTGACACCAATCACACGGTGGCAGCCAGCAATATTGCGACGTTATCTCCGCGCACCTTCAATGAAACACGCGGGCAGTTCAGTTATGACGATCTGGACGCACCGCCGAATGATCAGATCGGCCCGGCTGTGACCATCTCCGGTCTTGCTACATTCGGGCGGTCTACCTCGTCACCGACAGGGCGGAAAAACTTACTCTATGAAATCGTCGATAACCTTGTCATGCAGCGTGGCGCGCACACCGCAAAGGGCGGCGTCGATTTTCTTTATAACGACGACACCATCACTTATCCTCAGTCGCTAAGGGGCTCTTACAGCTTTTCATCGCTGACGAACTTCCTCAACGGCACTTACAATTCTCAGGGCTTCACGCAAAACTTCGGCACGCCAGTGGCTCATCAGAACAATCCAAACATAGGATTTTATGTTCAGGATGAGTGGAAGATTTCGCCTTCGTTTACGGTGAATGCCGGAGTTCGCTATGACCTGCAATGGCTCCAGACCATCAATACGGATAAAAATAATGTGTCGCCGCGAATCGGATTTGCGTGGTCTCCTTCGACAAGTGGAACGACTGTAGTTCGCGCCAGCTATGGGCTGTTCTACGACCGCGTGCCGCTGCGCCCGCTGGCTAACGCTTTGCTGTCGGCGAACAATACGACGGATCCGGCGCAGGCTCGATTTTTTAGCTATACGTTTTCTCCCACGGATGCAGGGGCTCCCATTTTTCCAGCTGTGGCCGCTGTGCCTCCCCTGGGGGCAAAGCCGAATTATGCGTTGATGGATCGCAATATTCAAAACCCATACTCGCAGACTGCAAGTCTAGAAGTCGAACAGCAGCTATCCCCTACAAGCAAGCTCGGAATAAGCTACCAGCACCTGCGGGGACTGCACCTGATCAGTTCGATCAACACAAACATCAATGTAGATGGAACACGCCCTGACCCGACGCGCGGCAACATCAAGCCGTACCGTTCGATCTTCGATTCGTACTACGACGGGCTCGGGGTGTCTTTTTTGCAGAGGCCGATAACCTGGGGATCCTTCCGAATCTCTTACACCTGGTCGAAGGCGATTGACAACGTTGGCGCATTCTTCTTCAGTTCTCCCATCAACAATTTTTCTCCGGTTGAGGATCGGAGTCGCTCTGACAACGATCAAAGGCATCGCGTCGTCTTCAACGCATCTTTGAATTCGCCTGTCACACCCGCGCATAACCTCTCAGGCCACATCACGCACGGATGGCAGTTCGGAGGCATTCTTCAGTACTATTCGCGTTTGCCGTATAACATCACTACGGGCGCGAATACGAAACAAGCAACCGCGCAAAGGCTGTGTGCACCCGGCTTCAACCTGACGGCCAATGCCGGACTAAACCCCTGTACCGAAGCTCTTCCCGGAGCTGTGATCGGTCGCAATGCGGGCATTGGCTTTGACTTCTTCAACGTGAATGCACGGCTTAGCCGCAGCTTTGCGCTCACTGAAAAATTGAAACTCGAAGGAATTGCAGAAGCCTTCAATTCACTCAACCACCGCAACGACATGCTTCCCAATGCGACCTTCGGAACTGGTAGTTATCCTTCGACACCCACCGCTACCTTTGGAAAAGCAACGGCCGTTGGCGATCCGAGAAATATCCAACTCGCCGTGCGGCTAAGCTTCTAACTCTGAAAGCGCTGGGCATCACTCTGGTGTGTGCTAAGGCACTAGAGTGATGGGCGCCTGCCAGAAGGCGCTCTTCTGCCCGGTTGGATTGAGGACTGTTACCTGACAATCGTAGTCACCCGCCGGTAGAGAGTTGAGTCCAACGCTGAAGCGAAGCGGCATCGTCTTAAGGGAGTTGTTCATGCTACTCGCAACCTCCATCGGCTGCGTCTCGAAGACCTTGGTCTGGCCCTGATAGAAACTGACAAAGGCGATCAGCGGCTGCACTGCCGCTACGCCCTGCTGATACGCCTGCAGGTAGACATACAAGTCGCGGCTCTTGCTGAACACCCTGGTCACGCTGGGGATCAGCTTCTGTCCATTCAGCACCAGCGGATTGGCAGCATTTGCTTTG
>JBDTDX010000371.1:0-5479 GCA_039922815.1 Granulicella sp. | reverse complement strand
TCCATCGTGCACCTCGCTAGTGGAATAGACGGCGGAGGAGGGGGCTGGGATTCTTTAGGATTCTTTGGGATTCTTCAGTTTGGCAGACAAACGGTGGGGGGCACTCCCCAGCAGTGGCAGGGTACAGGTAAAATCTTTCGAGATGACCATTTCGAAGTTCTTCCTCGCCCTGACGTCTGTATTGCTCGCTGTATCTACCGCTCACGCACAGTTTGGCGTGTATGGCACCGTCTCTGTGAGACGGATGACGGATATTCCTTACACCCAGGGAAATACGAACTACACCAACGGCGCTATCAATCCGGTCGGCGGGACGGGCGGAATCTTTTATGATTTCCGCACGCTTGGGCCAGTGCGTCTGGGTGCGGATATACGGGGCAGCATCACCAACAGCACGCAGAGCGCGTACAAGAACGCCACTGGCGGCGGCGGTCATCTGGCCTCAGGTCTGGGGGGCGTTCGGGTTTCGTTCCACACTCCGATTTTTTCGCTCAAGCCGTATGTAGAGGGCATGGCCGGGGTGGCGCGGACGAACTTCGGTACGGACTTTAATCAGACGCTGGCTACGAATAACCTGACTTCGCAGACGGGTGTGCAGATTAGTACGCACCTGGAGTATGACGCTTTTGCCGGTGTTGACTACACCATTCTGCCGATCATGGATTTTCGGGTAGAGGTTGGCTATGGCGCGGTTCAGGGCAAATCGCATACTTACCCGGTGCAGTCGCTGAGCACGGGAGTGGTGTTTCACCTGCCGTTCGGGCGATAGATCTGGGCCTTAGTTGTCGGCTGCTCCGGTGATCTCTTGCAGATGACCGTCGTGATCGAGGAGGAAGGTCGTGAGGCCGAATTCGTCGGTGCGGTAGAGCTTCGACCCGATGGCCGCGATTCTTCCGATCACTTCGGAGCGCGGATGTCCGAAGGTATTGCCTCTGCCGACGGAAATGACTGCGTCGCGCGGCGCGAGTTGCGTGAGGAAATCCTGGGTGGTTGAGGTCTGGCTGCCGTGGTGGCCGACCTTTAGAAGCGTGACTGGCTGAAGGATTCCGGCAGCAAGCATGGCGCGTTCGCTGGGGGCTTCGGCGTCGCCTTCGAGCAGGACAGACGACTTTCCATACTGAAGCCAAAGAACCAGAGAGTCGTTGTTTCCCGGGGCACCACTGGGGGTGTAGTCAGCGGCCGGAGCAAGCACGGAGATCTGTGTGCCTCCCCAAGCGAGGTTGTTGCCTGCATGAAGATGGCGTACGGTGACGCCAAGCTCATGGGCTTCCAGCAGCAATGCTGTGTAGGCCGTTGAGTCTGGATCGATGGAGACCCATAGTTCCTTTGGCCGAAAGTTGCGGAGGACGGCAGCCATGCCGCCCATGTGGTCGCTGTGCGCGTGGCTCAGAGCGATCACGTCCAGACGGCGCAGATGCCGTGACCACAGATAGGGGGAGACGATTTCGTCGCCGACGTCGAAGCTGCTGGTGGCTTGCGCTGTCTCCTTGATCGCGCCGGTGGGTCCGCCGGCATCGACCAGCATGGTCTGGCCGGTGGGGCTGACGACAAGCAGGGAGTCGCCCTGGCCGACGTCGATGGCGGTCACCTCCAACTGGCCGGGCGTGATGGTGGGCGGCTCGGGCCAGAGGACTGCCGCAGCGGCGAGCGGAAGCAGGGCGGCGGCGACCCATCTCCAGCGGGTGGACTGGCGCACCGCCCAGCAGCAAAGTGCCCAGGCGGCGACTACGCTGAGGGCGATCCAGAGGGCCGGGCCGGGGACGCGGAGGTCGGCTGTATGCAGGTGGCTGACCATGCCAATGGTTCGGACAATGCCATGCAGAAGCAAGGCAGTTGCCGCACCGGGCAGCGCGGCGAGCCAGGGGCTTACGAGCGATGCGATGAAGGTGAAGATCGCTGCCGGGGCGAGCAGCGCGACGAGGGGGATGCTGACGATATTCGCGGGCAGCGCGAAGACTGTGGCGCGGTGGAAGTAGAGAGCCATGGGGAGGACCATGACCATCTCTGCGACGATGCCGATGAGGGAGAGTTCGAGGGCCCAGAGAGCGGAGCGCAGGAGTGCCGCCGGGACGGTGTAGGCGCGGCGACCGAAGATGCGGGTGAAGGCTTCTCCCCAGAGGCGCAGCATGATGCGGAGTTGGGCGAGATGCGGCGGCATGCCGACGTCGAGACGGTGCTCGCGGAGGCGGCGTGCGGCATGGGCGTAAGGGAGGAAGGTTCCTTCACCGAGAGGAACAGCGATGCCCGCGATGGCGACGATGGCGAGGAAGGTCATCTGGAAGCTGGCTTCGAAGAGGCTGCTGGGCGACCAGACGAGGACACCGAGGGCGGCGGCACCGAGGGCGTTCAGGACGTTGCGGTCGCGAGAGAGAAGCCGCGTGAGGAGAAAGAGTGTGGCCATGGCGAGAGCGCGTTGCACGGGTGCGCCGAATCCTGTGAGGAGTGCGTAGGCGGTGGTGAGGAGAATGGTGACGATGGTGGCGCTTGCTTCGCCGAGACGAAGTTTGCGGGTGAGCCAGAAGACACCGGCGGCGAGCAGAGCTACGTGCATGCCGGAGACGACGAAGAGGTGGAAGGAGCCGGTGCGCTCGAAGCCAAGGCGAAGGGTGTGGCTGAGGCGCGTGCGGTCGCCGAAGAGCATCGCGTTCAACATGCCTGCGTCCTCGGGGCTGAGCCGAAGGATGTCGGGGAGGAGGCGATTGGGGCGGGAGTGAACGTAGTTCACCATGCGGTCCGCGGCCCAGGTTTGTGCGGCGAAGAGAGTGCAGCGAAGTTGCGGTGCATCCCACGAGGTGCGGGTTTGTTGCAGGTGAGTGAGGCGATTGGCTTTGACGCTGGCGTGCGTGCCAATGCCTTGTTCGAGCAGGTAGTCGGCGTACTGCCAGGCTCCGGGATCGCGGTAGCGCTCGGGGATCTTCATGCGCAGCGGAACTTCGACGCGGTCGCCACAGACGAAGCTTTCCGCAGAGCCGATGAGGGTGATGCGAACGCCACCTTCGGCGGGCACCATGGTCGATGTGTCGGGCGTGACCTGCTCGACTGCCTCGACGGCGAGGTCGAGGGAGATGGCGCCATCCTGAAGTCCGTCGGAAGGTTCGACCCATGTGGTTGGATCGGTGTCGGCTCCGGCTGGGGCGGTCTGCGGTGGCAGCTTGCGGATGCGAATAACGCGACCGCGTACGGTGCGGCTTAGGCCGTCGGCGTAGCTGAGGAGTGCCTGCTGCGAAGGCGGCGTGGGTTGGATCTCCGCGCTCCAGAGTCCGACGACGATCCAGAGCGTGGCGACCGAGAAGACTGCTGCATGGGCGCGGTTGCGCAGACCGAAGAAGATGAGCGGAATCAACAGGAGAACCGTGAGCAGTAGCGCCACGATGGGGTGCCAGCTTTTTGCCAGTACGATACCAAGTGCAAAGCAGATGGCGGCGGCGAGCAGCGGAGCGCGACGGAGTTGCAGGCGCTCGATCCGGCCGGCATCGGGCCACAGGCTGCGACGTAGCTTGCCGCCCGTAGGGGCGTTGGGTGCTGCCATTGATCTCCCCGCCATTCCTGCTCTGCGTCGCCCTGCGATGTGCAGGCGCGATCAGCGGTTTAAGATTGCGACCGTCTCCATGTGAAAGGTCTGGGGGAAGAGATCCACCAGATGTAGCTCGTTGACGGTGTAGCCGGAGTCTACCATCGCTTTGAGATCGCGCGCGAGCGTGACCGGGTCGCAGGAGATGTAGACCATCTGCGGAGCCTTGATGCGGCTGAGGAGTTCGCAGACTTCGGGGCCAAGACCCGCGCGTGGCGGGTCCATCACGATGAGCTGTGGGCGGTCGCGATCGACAGCGGCGGCGCGGAGGAAATCGGCGACGGTCGCACCGACCGCGCGTTTGCCGGGGCCTTTGAGGACGGCGGCGAGATCGCCCACGACGGTTTCGACGCCGACGACTTCGGCGAAGGACTCGGCGAGCGGGCGGGAGAAGAGGCCGACACCGGCGTAGAGATCCCACGCGAGTGCGCCGCTGCGGTCTGCGGTCACGAGTTGGAGAAGTTCTTCGACGAGAAAGCGGTTGACCTGGAAGAAGCTGCCGCGGCTGACCCAGTATTCGCGGCCCGCTGTCTGGTATTTGAGGCCACTTGCGCCCCAGCTTGCGCCGGGCTGCTCTTTGCGGCCGGAGGCTCCGACGATGGTGATGCCGGTTCCGGCGAGCTCTGGCACAAGTGTTTGGAGCTGCTTCGAGAAAGCTGCGAGGTCGGTGCTGCGATCCGAACGGAGGAAGAATGTTATTTGTAACCGTGATTGGTCGCTGTTGGTGAAGAGCTCGATTTCGGCGAGTTGTCGCGCCCATGTGGGTAGTGTTGTTGCGATGGTCAGGACGGCTTCGGCGGCGCGGAGCAGTAGTGGCGCGGCGATGGGACACTCATGAATCGGGAGCATCTCGTAAGAGCCGCGACGGTTGTAGCCAATGTGGAGTGCGCCGTCGACGGTGGCGACACGCAGGCGGATGCGGTTGCGATAGCCCCAGGGCTCGGCAGTGTGGAGCTGCGGTTCGGGGAGTGTGGTTAATCCGGCTGCTTGCAGTGTGTCGCGCAGGATGTCCTGCTTGATTTGCGTTTGGGCTGCGTAGGAGGCGTGTTGGTACTGGCATCCTCCACATGCGCCGAAGTGGGGGCAGCGCGGCTCGACGCGGTTGGGCGATGGCTGCTCGATGGCTACGAGCTCAGCGCTGATGATGTGGCCGCTGGCTGCGATGGTGGTGGCTTCGACGATCTCGCCGGGCAGGGTGAAGGGCACGGTGATGGTGGCGTAATCGCTGGAGGCTGTCGTCTCGCGGCCGAGGCCGGAGCCGCCGTAGAACATGGATTGAATTTGTAACTTCATAGGTGCCTCAATCGTGGCTCATGTAGAAGAGGCTGAGGCGGGGAAGGTTGCGGCTCTCGAAGAGTCGTTTCTGAAGGAACTGCTGCTGGACCTGCTTGATCTGGACTGACTGCATCTTTCCCTTGTAGGGAGCGAGTTCTCGCGCGGCCTGTTCCTTGAGGGCGACGAGTTCGTCTTCGACGGTTGCGGTGAGCAGGGCGGCGAAGAGGCGCTCCTCAAGAACGCTGAGGGTGCGGTCGAGTTCTTCGAGGGATATGGAGGGCTCGACGGGCAATCCTTCTGCGAGTCCGCGTAGACGGGTGGCGGTTTCGGCGGCGACGATGTCGGCCGGTGGTGCGAGTTTTGCATTCTCAATCAGGCTGGCGTTCTGTTGGAGATAGCGTGCGATGCGGTCGGGTTCGAAGCCGCTTTCGCGCTCTTCGCGCTGCGTACCTGCTGAGCCGATGGCTGCTTCTTTCGCCTGTTCGGTCGCGAGCATGACGGCCTGTGCGCACCAGGCGAGGCCGTTGACCTTGCGGGGCCGGCTGCCGGCGCGACTGGTCTTGGCATCGTGTTTGTCGAAGGCGTCGTCGATGCCGCGCAGAACAGCTTCAAGCGGAATACCGGCGTCGCGCC
>JBDTDX010000370.1:0-6709 GCA_039922815.1 Granulicella sp. | reverse complement strand
GTCGATAACGGCTCCGACCTGATCGAGACCGACTCCACCTTCCACACTGATATCGATCGCGATTTGATCTCCAAGTTGCCCCTCGAAAGCGCGTCCTCTTCGCTCAGCTCGATGGTGACGCTTTCTTCGCCGGGTGTTTCCGCCGATTCGAACGGTCTTTTTCATGGGCTTGGCGATCATGCCGAGAACTCTTTCTCTGTCGACGGCCAACCCATCACCGATCAGCAGAGCAAGGTCTTCTCGAACCAGCTACCTGCCGAGGCCGTGCAGTCGCTGGAGGTGATCGACGGCGCTCCACCGGCCGAGTATGGCGATAAGACCAGTCTCGTCATCAAGGTGACGACGCGATCTGGCCAGGGAGTGACCAAGCCCACTGGCAGCATCAACTTTGCCTATGGCACCTTTGGATCGGCCAACGGCGGCGCGCAGCTCTCGTATGGCGGCCAGAACTGGGGAAACTTTATCTCCGTCAGCGGCCTGAATACAGGGCGCTTTCTCGATCCGAATGAGTTCAAGGTGTTTCACGACAAGGGCAACCAGCTCAATCTTTTTGATCGTGTCGACCTTCAATTCAATCCGCGAAACTCCATCCATACCAATCTGCAGTACACGCGGTCGTGGTTTCAGACTCCGAACTCCTACGACAACCTGAACGTCGGCGTTGTTGATCCACTACAGGGGAATCTTGTCGGGCAGACTGATCAGCGTTCCAAGATTGAGACCTTCGACATTGCGCCAACCTACACGCACACCCTGAACGACTACACGGTTTTTAATTTCGGCCCTTTTATTCGCCGTGACGGCTTCAACTACTACCCCAGCAAGAATCCCTTCGCCGACCTTGGCCCGATCCAGCAGGAAACCGTTGCTCAACAGCGGTCGCTAACCAACGCTGGAGTCCACACCGATATCTCGTACGTCAAAGGCATTCACAACATCAAGATCGGCGCCCTTTACGAGCACACCTTTTTGCGCGAGAACAACCAGATTGGTCTGGTCGATGCGGCGCTGAACGCTCCCTGCGTCGACGCGAGTGGCAATCCGATCCAAGGCGGTTGCCCTGGTAACGGAAGCGGCAGGCCGAACCCCACCTTCAATCCCATCCTGACACCGTACGACTTGACCCGCGGCGGCGGCGTTTACCACTACCACGGACAGACTGACGTGAAGCAGCTTGCGCTCTATGTGCAGGACCAGATCACCGCCGGGAACTGGCTCTTCAACGTTGGTATCCGCGGCGATTTTTATAACGGTCTCTCCATACAGAGACAGGCGGAACCGCGCGTCGGCATCTCTTACAACGTCAAGAAGACCAACACCATTCTGCGGCTCTCCTACGCGCGCACGATGGAAACGCCGTTCAACGAGAACCTCGTGCTGGCGACCAAGGGTTGCTTCGACCCCGTTATCCAGGCCATCTTCGAGACCATCGGCTCCTGCGTGCCAGCTCCCTCCAATCCGGGCTTTCGCAATGAATTTCACGCGGGGTTTCAGCAGGCGTTCACCAAGCATCTTGTTCTGAGCGGCGAATACATCTGGAAGTACACCCACAATGCCTACGACTTCGCTGTCCTTGGGAGTACACCGATCACCTTCCCGATCGAGTGGCATAGCTCCAAGATTCCCGGCTTCGCCATTCGCGCGAATGTTCCTGAAACTCACGGCGTGAGCGCCTTCGTCGTGATGAGCTCCGTGGCCGCACGGTTCTTCAACCCACAGGTGGGTGGTGTCGGTGCAACCCCCGGCGTTGCCGGCTCGACACTTCCCTTCCGCATCGACCACGATGAGAAGTTCAACCAGACGACACATCTGCAATACGCGTTTCCCTTCCACAAGACGGCGTGGGTGGGCTTCAACTGGCGCTATGACAGTGGACAGGTCGCCGGCTCCGTCCCCTGCTACAACGTCATTGGATCGAACACTGGCTGCGGAGGCAACTCCATCACGCTGCCCAACGGTCAGCCCGGCATCGACCTGAGCAGTCTGACTGCCGACCAGCAGTTTCAGGCTGGCCTCGTCTGCGATGGGGTCAAGGCGACTCCTACTTCAGGATTCAGTGCCTGCGATGCGAATGGGCTCACGTCCAATCTCGTCAAGATTCCCGCGCTGAACACGGAGGACAACGACCATAACCCGCCACGGATTGCGCCCCGCAGCCTGTTTGATGTTGCGTTTGGCGAGGACAACCTCTTCCACACGGATAAGCATCGGGTGTCTCTCCGTGTGACGGCAGTCAACATTGCCAACAAGTATGCGCTCTACAACTTTCTCTCGACTTTTTCTGGAACTCACTACGTGACGCCTCGTACGATCACGGGGGAGCTTACTTACAACTTCTAACCGCGACGAATGATGGAACCGCCGACTGGAGATCGCACCGGGGGGTTGCTCCTTCAAGCAACGATGTACGCCTGATGGCATCTACCTGCTTGAGGAGAAATCTTATGAGATCTGCACGATTCGCTATCCTTGCCCTCTCGCTTAGTCTTCCAGCACCGCTTTTGGCCCAGACCAATACCGAGGCTACGACCCAAACCAAGCAACAGTTGAAGCAACAGGCAAAAGCGGAGAAAGCCCAGGCCAAGGCCGACAAGGCTGAACGCAAGGCGCTCAAAACGAAAGAACAGAAGAAGGCCGATAAGGCTCAGGACAAGGCCGACCGCGAAGCCGATAAGGCCGCGACTCCGCCGCAGTAATCTTTGTACCGTTCGGTCGCTCAACCGCAGCATCTGTCACCGATGCCACTCCTGCGTGGGCGACAAAGAACACTGCGCGACCACGACTCACTCCTAGACGACACAACAAAAACCTAGACGACACAGCAAAAACCAAGGGCATCGACCTCTAAAGTCGATGCCCTCACTGTTTCGTCTGCAGCAGGTCTATTTTTTCGGAGGATTTGCCATTCGCACTGTCGGCGGATAGAGCGTCGATTCCTTGCCGCTGCCAAACTTTACCGAGGCCTTGGTCATCCGGTTCATCATCCCAGCATTGTTTGAGGAGAAATACCATACCAGCAGGTGGTTGTTCCACATCGTCGTAAATGCCAGGGTGTAAGAGAGTAGCGCCTCCGCTGGCTCCTGCGTATCCGGGTTCAGTGGCTGTCCCTGCGCTCCCGCCATGTGCACGATCTGCCTGTCGACCATGTATTGCGAGGGCCGCAGGACGCTGTGCATTCCCGGCACCTTTGCCAAGAGAGATACCATATCCGTCTGCAGATCGCCTGCAATCTCCTTCTGCGCGGGCGACAGACAATTCACATCGAGTTCTGCAAGCAGCACTGTGCCCAGCAGGGCTGGCTTCATGTGGACCGTAATGCTTCCATCCGCATTCTTTGTCTGCGTACGAATGATGGAGCCTCCAGAGGTTGGCAACTCCAGCGATAACAGCGGCTTGAGGCACCCTGTTGCTGTCGCAATCTCCTTGGTCTGGCCACCCGGGACGCCATACACCATCAGGTGTTCGTCATCGAGTGCATCCTTCGGATCGCGACGCACCAGGTCCGCCGGATACTTGAATCGCAGGTCCAGGGCCTCGTTCGTCCACTCCAACTGGTCATTGCGGAGCATCTGCTCCGTCAACGGCTCCGGCTGGGCATCCGTCTGCACTGTTGTCGCGCCACTCGCAGGTGCTTGCTGTGCCACTGCCTGCAGCGCCATTCCCGCACCCAGCAGCGCTGCCAAAAGAATCCATGCCGTCTGTGATCTGCGCATTATTTTCGCTTCCATCGCACACCGTCCTTGCCGTCCTCGAGGAGGATACCCTTTTCGAGGAGTTCATTGCGGATTGCGTCGGCCCGGGCAAAGTTCCGCGTTTTCTTGGCCTGCGTTCGCTCGGCGACAAGGGCGTCAATGTCCGCATCTGAAAACGACAGAGTCGCAACCACCGAGGCATCGGCCTCACTCAGCCGGCCCTCGGACTCGGCCCATGCCAGCGCCGTCCGCGTAATCTCCGCATCGTGATCCTCAAGCACCGCGAAGATACCATCGAACCGCGCCAGAACGATGAGAATTTCCTCGGCATTGCCCGCGCACAGCGTCCCTGCGTCCGCAGCCGAATTCGTTGCGCGCACCAGATCGAAGATCGCCGCACGCGCCTCTGCCGTATTTAAATCGTTCGCCAGCGATGCCGTAAAGTCGGTTGCCGCCTTCGCCGTTACTGCCGCAATCTCCGCGTTCAGTCCGTCGGCAAAACCGCCCTTTTTCATTCGCTGGTAGAAGGTGCGCAGCCGATCAACCGCATTTGTCGACTCCGTCAGGCCGTCGAACGTAAAGTTCATCTGGTGGCGGTAGGGCACAGAGATCAGCAAAAATCGAATGGCGGAGGCGCGATAGCCCTTCAGCAGAAGGTCTCGGAGCGTGTAGAAGTTGCCCTCCGACTTCGACATCTTCTTCCCCTCAACCAGCAGGAAACGGACGTGCATCCAGTGTCGCGCGAAGGTCTTGCCGCTCGCGGATTCGGATTGCGCGATCTCATTCTCGTGGTGTGGGAACATGAGGTCTTCGCCGCCCGCATGCAGGTCGAAGCTCTCGCCCAAGAACTTCATTGCCATCGCGGAGCACTCGATATGCCAGCCCGGTCGGCCCTTGCCAATCGCCGTGTCCCAGCTTGGTTCCGCGCCCTTCACGGCCTTCCACAGGGCAAAATCGCGGGCGGCGTCCTTCTCGTATTCGTCCACATCGACGCGCGCGCCGTCTTCAATCTGGTCGAGGTCCTTCTTCGACAGCTTGCCGTACTCCGGGAACTTCGCAATGCGGAAGTACCAGCTGCCGTCCTCAGTCTGGTAGGCGATGTCCTTCGCGGCCAGCCGCTCGATCAAATTGACCATCTCCGGAATAGCTCGGGTTGCGTGGGCGACCTGCTCGGGCCGTTCAACCCCGAGCGCGTCCATATCTTCAAAGAACGCCCGCTCGAACTTCGCCGTGTATTCCGCGATCGGCATGCCTGCGTTGGCGGCGTTGCGGATGATCTTGTCGTCCACATCCGTCACGTTCATCACATGCTCGACGGCCATCCCCTGCTGGCGAAGAAATCTTCGCAGCACGTCTACATGCAGGAACGTCCGAAAGTTTCCGATATGGCCATAGTCGTAGACTGTTGGCCCACAGGCATACATACGCAAGGCAGGCGCGCCCACAGGGACAAGCGTCTCGACCGTTCCGCTCATTGTGTTGAAGAGTTCCAATGCCGCCACTGCGCTCTCGTCCCGACGCAGCCGGACTCAAAGGCCGGTGCCGTCTCTTCCCAGTCAAATCACCAGCCAATATAGCTTCGATTTTAGCCGATATCGCCCATCCAACCCGAATTGCTGTGCACCTTCCGAATTCACAAGCCGCGCGCCCATCACTTTGGTACGATGCGACGCATCGAGGTACGCCATGCCCGCACCTGCACTGCCGCCCCAAACCACGCCGCATCACCCTCCGCTGCGCGAGCGCCCCATTCATCCGCTGCCGACGACGGCGCCCAAGGCCGCCAAGCCTGCATGGTCCGACCGTCATCCCGTCTGGGCCGGCATCCTCTGCGTGATGGTCGCCATCGTCGCTTTCGCCGTCGCCACCTTCGCCTGGATCCTCGGCGAGGAGAAGTTCGGCTTTATGACCGGCTTTCTTACCGTCGTCTTCCTCTGCTATGTCGTGGCCGACTGGCGAAAGACCTTCAGGATGCATGAAAAGGCGAAGAGCTAGAACCTACCCGAGCCGCATCTGCGGGAGCGCTCCCATCGTCTCTTCGGCAAACTCGCCTGCCAGAAATCGCGGCCATGCTGCTGCTGCAATCATCGCCGCATTATCCGTAGACATGCCCACCGTGGGGAACGCCGCCGGGAGCCCTCTTCTTTTCGCTTCTGTCAGAAATCGCTGACGCAGTTCCTGGTTCGCTGCGACGCCGCCTGAGACGACGATCCCCCGTGCGCCAAATGCCTCTGCCGCCCCAAACGATTGCCGCAGCAGGTTTCCCACCACGGCTCCCTGAAACGAAGCAATCAGGTCCAGCGTCTTTTTGTCACAAAGCTCAACTGCATCGGCCACGCCTGGTTTCTCCAGGGTCAGCAAAGCCTCGCGCCGCGCTGCAATCTCCGCCTTCATGCCCTGCGTTTCCACGTAGCGCAGGACTGCGGTCTTGATCCCGCTGAAGGAAAAGTCAAACCGCTGCACATCTTCGGAAGAGCGTTCCAGCTTCTCAACGCGTGTTTTGATCCGACCAAACTTAAACTCAACTGCCTTCGAATTTCCGAGCTTCGCCAGGGCATCGATCCACGGTCCTCCGGGATAACCGAGTCCCAGGAGCTTTGCCACCTTATCGAATGCCTCACCTGCCGCGTCGTCCACGGTTCTACCAACATTCTGATAACGCCAGCTCTCGCCGCTCTGCTTCGCCAGATAAAGATGCGTGTGGCCGCCAGAAACCACCAGCGCCAGCAGTGGTAACTCCATCGCCGCATCTCCGCGCTGCCGGGCCTCCATCAGCACCGCATGGATGTGGCCTTCCAGGTGATTCACCCCAATCAGCGGTTTACCCAGCCCATACGCCAGCGCTTTTGCGTAGGTGATTCCGACCAGAAGAGCACCCGCCAGCCCTGGCCCTTCCGTGACCGCAATGGCGTCAAGATCCTGAAAAGAAACACCTGCCTGTGCCATCGCCTCGCGCACGATGGGCACGATATTCCGCAGATGCTCCCGGCTGGCCAGCTCCGGCACCACGCCGCCGT
>JBDTDX010000369.1:0-2946 GCA_039922815.1 Granulicella sp. | reverse complement strand
CGCCCCGACTACGCCACGCAAGCTATTGAAGAGTACAAGCTGGCACTCGATGCCGACCCGAATTCCGTCATGCTACAAAACGGTCTTGCCGATCTCTACTTCAAAATCGGGCGCATTCGCGAAGCAGTAACCACGGCCCAGGAGCAGATCAAGAAGAATCCGGATGACCTGGAAGCCCACTCGCTGCTAGGGCGTGTCTATCTACGATCGCTTGGTGACATGCAGAGTGCACAGTCGAATCAAATGCTGCAACTCGCAATCGCGGAGTACGAAAAGCTGGCCCAGTTGAAGCCGGACGACGTAGAAACGCATCTGCTACTCGGACAACTGTATGGCTTGAATCATGACTCCGCCAAAGCCGAAGCGGAGTTTAAGGCAGCACAGAAGATTGATGCGAACTCCGAAGAGGTTGTGCTGAACATGGCCCGACTGTACGGCGAGCAGGGCGACACCCAACGAGCGATGGATACTCTGTTGGCCGTTCCCCTGAGCGACAGAACAGCGCGCATCGAATTTGCGCTCGGAGCCAGCTACGACCAGTTGAAGAAACCGAAAGAAGCTGCGGCAGCTTATCAGCGGGCGCTCGACCTGGACCCGGACAATCTCGACACCGAGCGGGGTCTGGCGAATGCCCTTCTGGCAGATGGTCAACTCGATGGTGCACTGAAAATTTTGCAGCAGATCGTTGCGGCACAGCCGCAGGATGCTCAGTCGCAGATTCATATCTCCGAGATTCAACGGCGACAGGGGCACTATGACGATGCCTTGGCGACGTTAGAGAAGGCGAAGCCGCTCGCAAAGGATTCACTCGAACTGAGCTACAACGAGGCGTTGATCTATGACTCCCTGGGGCGCTACGACGACGCCACCAAGGTGTTGACCACCATCCTCGACGGCTCCGCTCATGCGGACGGCAAATACACCGACGGAGAGAAGGGCAATCGCGCCATCTTCCTTGACCGGTTGGGCATTATCTATAAAGAAGCAAACAAGACTGCTGACTCTGTAGCTGCCTACAAGCAAATCACGGCGATGGGCGGGGACTTCGCCAAAACCGGCTATCAGGGGCAGATCGACGCTTATCTTGCCGCGCACGAATATAAAGAAGCGACTGCGATCGCTGCCGATGCCG
Organism: Granulicella sp.; assembly: GCA_039922815.1. Taxonomy (GTDB): domain Bacteria; phylum Acidobacteriota; class Terriglobia; order Terriglobales; family Acidobacteriaceae; genus Edaphobacter. The sequence goes on along the minus strand of JBDTDX010000369.1, from coordinate 1,814 downwards.
CCAAAACCCTGCCGAAAGATCGCGGGGTCCAGTTGATGTATGCTGGCCAGCTGGCCGATACGGGAAAGGTCGACGAAGGCCTCGGGCTTGCTAAAGCGCAACTGAATGGAACGCCGGCAGATCGCGATACTCAAGTGGCGTTAGCGCAAATTTATGTACGTCTGAAGCGTTGGAAAGACGCAAACGAAGCGCTGGACAAAGCAGAGGCGACGGCCACCAAGCCGGAAGAGAGGCTCTATGTCTACTTCCTGCGTGGAACGATCGCCGATCGGCAGAAGCTTTACGTCGAGGCCGAAGCAGAATTTCGCAAGGCGCTGGCCATCGATCCACAGAATCCTATGATTCTGAACTACATGGGCTACATGTTTGCCGATCGCGGCGTAAACCTGCCCGAGGCGTTATCACTGATACGCAAGGCAGTTGAACTCGATCCGCAAAACTATGCCTATCTCGATTCGCTGGGCTGGGTCTACTTCAAATCGGGACAGTATGAGCTTGCCGAAGAAAACCTTCGCAAGGCGAATGAGCGAGGAAGTTCAGACCCCACCGTGCACGATCATCTCGGCCAGGTCTACGAGAAAACGGGCAAGTTGAGGCTGGCAGTTTCTCAGTGGGAGCGCTCGATGACCGAGTACGCTCACTCCCTGCCCGCGGATGCCGATCCTGTGGATGTAGCTAAGGTACAGCACAGGCTCGATACTGCACGGGTCAAGTTGGCGAAGGTCAATGTCGCCAGCGGGAAAGAGGCTAAGCAGTAGGAGCGACTGACGCTTCTGCATGCTTAGGTCTACATGGGTAACCTTCCGCTACACTTAAGGTGATGACTCTCGCCAATCTGCACTCCTGTGCCGTGACGGAAACTGCCGACGAAAGGCTGTTTTCTCGCGTCTATCCTGCGCCGTTGCGGGCCTCGCGTACACCGTTCCAGCGGGATCGGGAACGCATTGTCCAGGCGCGCTCATTCCGCCGTCTCGCGGGCAAGACTCAGGTATTCACCAGCCGCGCCTCCGACCATTTTCGCAGCCGGCTCACCCATACGATTGAGGTCGTGCAGATCGCGCGCTATATTGCAGCGGCACTCGGCCTGAACGAGGATTTGGCGGAAACACTGGCGCTCGTCCACGATATAGGCCACCCCCCTTTTGGACACGCCGGAGAGCGCGCCCTGGATCAATGCCTTCGCCGCCACGGTCTCCGCTTCGACCATAACCTTCATGCACTGCGTATCGTCGAACATTTCGAACAACGATATGCGGCGCATCGCGGCTTGAACCTGACCTTGGGCGTGCGCGAGGGCATCATCAAGCACTCGCGCGACTATACAAAGGAGCAATATCCACTGTTGGCAGAGTACATGCTCGATCAGAGCCCTCCCCTTGAAGCCCAGATCATCGATCTGGCCGATGAGATCGCCTACCTGACGGCCGACCTGGACGATGGCGTGGAGTCAGGGCTGCTGGAGATTACATCAATTCGGGAGAATGTGCAGGTATTTGCGCGGTGCTGTGAAATCGTAATGAAGCAGCATCCCGGGGTTGAAGAGAAGTTTCTCTTCAACGAAGCGTTGCAATGGATGCAGAACATGCTGACCGACGATCTCATCGCAAACACACGTCACAACACGCAGGCGATCAACGCAAAATCACTTGACGATATCCGCGCGCATCCAATGCGGCTCGCAGTCTTCTCTGCTCCTGTCGAAGCCGAACGCCTACAGGAAAAGAAGTATCTCTACGACACGCTTTACACCTGCGAAGCACTTTCGCGCGAGCATGATAAAGCAGAGGACGTTGTCACGGCGCTCTTCGATTTCT
>JBDTDX010000368.1:0-3943 GCA_039922815.1 Granulicella sp. | reverse complement strand
ACCGCTGACGCAAACGATCTATGAGGCGCGCTATCTGCGGAACATGGCCCACGACAAAAAGCTCGTTACGCAGATGGGCAATCAGGGCAGCGCCTCGGATGGCCTGCGCCGGGCAGTGGAGACGATTCAGGATGGACTCATCGGACAAGTGCATGAAGTTCACGTCTGGACGAACCGCCCGGTTTGGCTGCAGGCCATGGAGCGTCCCGCTGGAGAAGATCCGATTCCCGCGACCCTGGAATGGGATACCTGGATTGGTCCCGCTCCCATGCGGCCCTATATAGGCAACCGGGACCCGAAGGATAAAAACGGAATCTACGAGCCGTTCAACTGGCGTGGCTGGCAGGACTTTGGTACCGGCCCGTTGGGCGACATGGCCTGCCACACGGTCAACATGCCGTTCCGCGCTTTGGATCTCGATTACCCGACGGAGATTGAGGCGATGCCTCTCGGCCAGATGAACAAGGAGTCGTATCCCGTCGGCTCCAAAATCCGCTTCCAGTTTCCCAAGCGTCAAGGCCGCATTCCCGTCGAGCATCCGCATCTTTTTCACCACTACAGAAAGATCGAGCACGATGCAGTGACTCTCTTCTGGTACGACGGCGGGCAGCCAAATGCGGCACTCCGTGGCGGCCATGACCTGAGCAACAAGCCTCCCGTCGAACTCACCGCCGACATCATCGCGCTGCAGGGCAAGATGCCCGACAGCGGCTGCCTGCTGATTGGCGACGGAGGCACGGCTTTTTCGCCGGACGATTATGGAACCAATTTCTTCATAAAGCTGAAGGGCGAAGACAAATTCGTTAACTACAAGGAGCATCCGGCCATGGCGCACTATCCTGAGCGGATTGCTCGCAACCGTCATGCCGGCAATCTGGTGCAGGCGCATGCGCTGGAGTGGCTGGATGCCGTGAAGGCGAATAAGCCGGAGATGTGCTACTCGCGTTTTGACATCTCCGCACGTCTGGTGGAAATCATGCTGCTGGGCTGCGTGTCCTTGCGCGCTGGCCAAAAAATTGAATGGGATGGACCGAAGATGGTTGCGAAGAACTGTCCCCAGGCGGCGCCGTTTATACGGCGGCAAGACCGTTCCGGCTGGGCTCTTTCCTGATGTATTTGATCCCTGGCAAAGCCGAAGAGGCGTTAGCTTGATGATTGCCGTTCGAGCGGTTTTTTTGAGGGAAGAGATCCTAGAGCGCGCTAGGTAATTCGGACGATGGCGGCGCTGGTGGCAGGGATGGTTAGTTGAAGGGTGCGGCGGGTTACAGAGAGAGGCTCGGCGTGGAGGGGCTTCCAGGTGCCGTCTGGGGAGACTTGTGCGCCGCCGAGGGTGATGTTGGTGGTGACGTCGAGGGAGGGGGCGGTTAGGCGGAGGATGGTGGCGTGGCGGGCGGGGAGTTGTGTGGGGATGGGGATGGTGAGGGTTTGGTCGTGGGGGCCTTTGTTGATGGCGGTGAGGGTTAGTTTTGTGGCGGTGGGTTGGGTGGCGTAGAGCTTTATGTCTGGCAGGGCTGTGCTGAGGGTGGTGGGGAGGATGCGGCCTTTGGCGGCGAGGGAGAAGGCTAGCATTCCGTAGTACTCGGGGCGGGCGGTGTAGTGGCTGTGGGTGTCGTCGAAGATGGGGGAGTAGGGGCTGATGAAGCCTAGCTGGTTGACGCCGGTCTCCATGTTGACGCCGGAGCAGCCGTTGCGGGCGAGAGTGAACATGTAGTCGAGGACCCAGAGGGCGGCGGCGAAGGTGTCGCTGACACCGGGGCGGCCGCCGCCCGAGAAGGAGTTGACCTCGCAGATGCGGTAGGGGAGGCCGGAGGTTTGGGAGGCGGCGCGGAGCTGGTCGAGCTGCGGCTGGAGTTTGGGGTCGGGGCCGAGGAGGGTGGGGATGGTGCTGGTGGGGTTGCGCTGGCCTCCGCGATAGTAGTGGTGGGTGAGGAGGACGGCGTCGTGGCCCTCGTCGGCGGCGAAGCTGGTGACCCAGTCGGTTTTGCTGGCGGCGTCGGGGCCGGCAAAGGGGATGTGGGGGAGCGCGGCGCGGAGGGCGGATTTGTAACGGCGGTAGTCGGCGAGCCATTGGGCGTAGGTGTAGAGGGAGGGGCGATGCTTTTCGTTGGGGAAGAGGTCGGGCTCGTTGCCGATCTCGAAGGCGAGGAGATGGGGGCCAGCGATGGCGGTGATGGCTTTGGCTTCGGCGATGGCATTGGCTAGATCATTCTGGCCGAGATTGAGGGCCCAGATGAGCTTCCAGTTGGTGGCTTTGAGGAAGCCGCCCAGGTTGCGGAGGGTTTCTTCGTTGACTACGGTGCCCTTGGGGAGGGAGAGGGGCGTGGCGTTGGGTGCGTAGCTGGCGTAGTCGGCGGTGTTGCCGCCGATGCGAAGGACTCCTTGTGCGCCGAGGGTGCGGACGAGTTGGAGGTAGACGCTGTTGGTGGGCGTGAGGAGGTTGTGTTGGGTGACGGAGGAGATCTCGTAGCCTAGGCCGAGGAAGTCTGCGGGGATGGGGGGTGTTGCGGGGGTGGGGTCGATGAGGACTTGTATGGTGTCGGCGGGCTGGGCGGCGAAGGAGTGGCGCGTGGCGAGGTGCGCGGCGGTGAGGGTGGTGGTGGCGAGGAAGCTGCGACGATTCATCCGTGCTCCGGGGAAGTGGGTTGGGGCGCTGGCGTTCAGAGTAAATGAGGGGAGGGATGGTGGGGAAGTTCTGGTGGCTGTGGGCTTGTGATGGAGCGGTGTACCCACCCTTCGCAAAAGCGCGAAGGATGGGGCACCCGTGCGTTTTTTTGGCTTTGTCAGAAGGACAGGCAAAAGCGAAATGCGGGGGTCTCTCCGCTGCGGCTGTGCCTTCGGTCGAGAGGACGGTTTTTGGGGCGGGAAAGGAGGGCAGGAACAGGCAGCTGCAAGAGCGAAGGCCTGCGTGAAGGCTGGGCAATCGTTATGATGGCTGCTACTTCGGTGAAGGTGTGCTTGAGGTTGCAGCAGTTTCTAACATCAGGAGTTTTAAGAAAGATGAGATTGGCTTTGCATTCTGCGCCTGTGGTTGTTGGCAGCTCTGATCTGGCTTTGGGACGTGCGATCTCGCGAACGGTGAGGCGGCTTACACCTTTCCTGATGCTGATGTATGTGGTGTCGTTTCTCGATCGCTCGAATATCGGGTTTGCGAAGCAGGCGCTGGAGGCTTCGGTCGGGATCTCGGAAGAGATTTATGCGCTGGGCGCGGGATTGTTTTTCGTGAGCTATTCGCTGTGCGGATTTCCCAGCAATCTGATTCTGCACAAGGTGGGTGCGAAGCGGTGGCTGGCGGTGCTGATGGTGGGCTGGGGCGTGGTGTCGATGGCGCATATGTTCGTGCGCGGCGCTGCTTCGTTTTATGTGTTGCGGCTGGTGCTGGGCGTGTTGGAAGCGGGGTTTTTTCCGGGCGCAATTCTCTACCTTACCTATTGGTTTCCGAATCGGGTTCGCGGGCGGGTGCTTGGGTTGTTTTACCTGGGGGTTCCGCTGGCGCTGATTCTGGGCGGGCCGCTTTCGGGCTTTCTGCTGGAGGTGCGGCCTGTGTTCGGGCTTGCGAGCTGGCAGTGGATGTTTGTTGTGGAAGGCTTGATGGCGGTCGTTCTGGGGCTGTTTGCTTTCTGGTTTCTGGATGACAAGCCGGTGAATGCGGCGTGGCTGCCGGAGGAGGAAAAACTGGCGCTGGCACAGGCACTGGCGGTTGAGGCGGAGGAGCGGCGGTCGGTGGGAACTGCAAAGCTTCTGCCCATGTTTCGCGACCTGCGGGTGCTACACTTTCTGCTGATCTATGCGCTGATCCAGATCAGCGTGTATGGGGCGATTTTTTATATTCCGGCGGAGATCTCGGCGCTGCTGCATAAGCCGGTGGGGATTGTGGTGGGGCTGGTGTCGGCGATCCCGTGGATTTTTACGCTGGCTGTGGTGTACTGGCTGCCGCGGGCGGCGG
>JBDTDX010000367.1:0-9398 GCA_039922815.1 Granulicella sp. | reverse complement strand
AACCTCTTTACAAGACTCCGCTGTTCTGCAATGAAGCGGTTGATTTCCAGAACGCGGGCAGCTGGGGCGCACTTTCCAGTTGGGAAGACGCAAAGGGTACGCGTTGGATTCTCGTACCTTTCTGGGGTCCGGCCCATTCACAGTTCAAGTTCCCAATCACCAATTCTCCGGCTGCAGTCGAAGGCGGTGAGGCGGCATTCAAACTTACGGATACCAATGGGAAGCTTGAGTTGGCTCCAGTGTGGGTATCGCGCGATATGCATCGCGGGGAGCCTCCCATCATTGCGAATGGAATGATCTTCGCCTACGGAAGCGGTGAGAACACACAACAGGCCTGGACGGATATCGGCCTAAACTTCGACTCAAGCATTCGCGCTGCCAAGTCAGGACATGCAGTGATCTATGTACTGGATGCGATGACGGGCAAGGAACTCTGGTCAAGCGGCGATAAGATTACGTCGTTCAGTCATTTTTCTGGAATCACTGTGGCCAACGGCAAGATGTACCTGGGAACATACGACGGCAATTTGTATTGCTTCGGACTTCCGGGCACTCCTGCTGCGCACTAACCACCCTCCAAAGCGCGGTCGCGACTCCTGTTCGCGACCGCGCTTTGGAGTATTTCCTCATAATAATTATTTTGATGGCAGCAGAATTTGTCGATAGATTCCTGTAACTGGAGATCGCTCACTCCAGGCATTACAATCTGTACTTACACTTCAGCGAGCCCTCTTCTGGCAATGCGATATTTGATCGGACTGCGCCTTTGGGCTGAAATTGACTTATCGTCTCGGCACTTCCAGGAGAGTCAGCATGAGCATTGCAACTAAAGGCGGCGACGGGGGTCAAACTGGCCTAGCTGGTGGATTACGTGTCTCTAAAGCTGACCTTCGAGTTGAGTCCTATGGCACGGTCGATGAATTGAATGCCGTGCTCGGTTTTGCGCGCAGCATCTGCCGCAACCAGGAGATAGCTTCCTGGACTGAAGATATCCAGCGGACTCTCTTTCGCGTAGGGTCGGCTATCTCCACTCCCCACGCAGCCGACAAGGAGCGCTCATTCCTGTCTTCGAGAGATGTGGAGACTCTCACAAAACTAGTTCATCAGATTGAAACTACAGAAGGCATTCTTTCAGACTGGTCTTTACCTGGAGCTCACACTGAATCGGCAGCCTATGAAGTTGCCCGCACTGTGTGTCGACGTGCCGAGCGATCTGTAGTTCGCTTTGTCGAAAACGGTGGTGTTGTGCAACCCGAAGTGGTTCCCTATCTCAATCGTCTCTCTGATCTGCTCTGGCTATTCGGTCGATTGATCGAGTTAAACGACGGCATCGATGCACGGCTGCGTGATGATTCCAAGAAGGGTCCTGAATGGTCAAGAGCCTGGTGACTTTCGGTGCATGTTCTTAGTCGCTTACAGGAGCGTAGAAAGAATATTTACGGGGGAGAGACGGGGAATTCCAAGTTCCCTTCTGTGACTGTTTATCGCTCCCCTGGACGTCCTTCATCTTATGATCCCGGCAACGGGTTTGAACTTCTGGCTGGATCATTTCATCTGTGTCAGGCCTTAACTAAAGATGCCAACGCGAGCTGATGTTGGTGTATTTATCATCAGGCTAGAAGAGGAGCCTCCGGGTGGGTAAACCGTCCGCAGAGATACGGGACTGAACAACAAACAATTGGTTCGGGCGGTTCGCGGCGTTGGCTTTTGGATGGCTTGGCTAAAAATGGGCGTTTGCAGGAGCAGGACTAGTCATTGTCATATGGGTGGCCGTAGGACCAATTTTCCACTTCCCGGATACTTGGCAATCAGCGATCAATACCCGGACTGCTATCGTGACTTTCTGGATGGTCTCCTCATCGAGAACACTCAAAATCGAGATGCACGAACAATCAACTTGAAGTTGAACGAGCTGATTCGTGCCATCAGCATGGCACGTGATCAGATGACTAAGACGCCGTCGGCGCGGTAGCGAATCCACCAAATGTCACTTCCTGGTTTTGTTCCCATGGACCTCTGATCGGCTCCGTTTTCTCGGCATAAAAGATCCTTCTGAAACCAAATAGCAAAGTATCACCAGCAGTATCACCAGCACATTTGGACATGAAAAAGCCTCTCGGGTCGAGAGGCTTTGAGCTTCGTAAACTATCCATTTTGTGCAGCTATCTTGGTGCCGGGAGGGGGAATCGAACCCCCATGAGGTTGCCCTCGGCGGATTTTGAGTCAGTTTTTTGCCCTTTTGCAGGACCTCGCACAGTGTCGCAGAAGCTCGTAAATCGCCAGTAATCATAGGGGTTTTAGCGACTATCGCCTGTTGCATGGGATCGCACCTAATCGCACCTAATTCCGGTACAAACCGGCACCAAAACCGGCACCAGAGTTATGCCCATTTTTCGCAATCGCACCCACCGGACTTCCTCTCCGATCGCGGCGATTTCGAGATAAGGAATGGTACGCGCGCTCAGCGGGTTTTAGCACTTTCGGCCACGCGAAACCGGCACGAGGATTTCGTAAAACCCTTGGTAAATCTACATGAAATTGACATGCAACCGGCACCACCCCTTTTTCGCGACTTTTATCCGACGTACGGCGCTCTCAAAAGACGGTTGCGGTACTCAAAAAGAGGACAGGCAGACTGGTGTGGTGGTTGTTCACCGTGCGGTTTTGGACGCGATCTCCACCAGCCACATTGGATCGCGAGTCATCAAGACTCGAGCGGTTTTCACGACGAGCTGTGATTTCCGCAATCGCGCGCCGCCTTAGAAACCTCGCTGGGCTTCTTGGACGTCCAACTGCCGCGCGTCCTCAGCGAGGCGTCTTGCCGAACCTTACCAAGCAATCCCGCTCGCCGGCGATGATGCGATTGGTTTTCCGTGAGCGCATTGGCGATTTGGCACGAGTTGAGAGAAACGATTTGGCACGAGTTGAGAGGAACGCGGTCACCGAGTTTTGTTTCCCGCGGTTCAGCGATCCCGTGGTAATCCGTTGGCAGAACTGTATCTCAGACATGTCTTCATCTTCCCGTGAGGGCAAATGGGAAGTACGGTGTCTACGACGACGTTCAAGGTGCGGCCCATCTTGCTTACGACCTAGTGACCATAACAGCATATCTTCTCAAGGATCTGACGGCACTGACTCTAAATGGTTCAACCGAGTAGCTTTCAGAATGGGAAGCAGGTGAGTCGATTTTCCCATAGCTTGAGCGTCAGGGTTCGCGACAGATTCATCAACGAATCGACGATGTCAGATTGCCACTTTTTGCTCGGAGAGCACACAGTCACCAGATCGCTACTTCGTAAGAGCGCTCCGCTGCGCGATGCGAAGCTCCCTTTCAGGCTTCCAACGATGCCCAGTTGAGCCTGATGATCTAAATAGACTCAGGATCTACGGCAAACATCCGCCCTCGATCCAAGAGATGATTTTTAAAATCTCTGGGCTGCCTGGGGCCAAGAAGTTGTTGTCCAACTTCAAACCACCGTCGGGCATTGGAGGATAGGAAGGTCCCCCTCCCGGCTTCGGTGCGCCAATAGTGAGTGCAAGCACTATGTTCGCCGTGTGTCCCATACCTGGCTGCCCTATGATCCCAGGCTGTATCATCGGCAATCCGCGTGCCGAAGAGGCTAATAGTTGAGCGGCTGTCTGCCAGAGGAAAGGATTACCATGAGTTGACGCGGAAGCAAATTGCGGCGCGGCGCCGGCTGCTGTAGTCCAGTCAGCGACTATCTTATCCAAAATCGTTCTTACGTCCGAGAATTGAGCGGCCATGAGTGCCTCCATTAGGTTCGACTGAATTTGGGTTGAGGATTTTTAAGGATGAGGTTGACCCGCCGGGCTTTCCGGGAGTGTCCCGAGGTACTTGGACATTAGGTGACTGAGGTTCAACATGCTTGCTGGCATCGTCTTTTTGTTCGCCATGCCGATCTGGTGAGTATCATGGCAGCTAAAACAATTTGGCGCGGTGGTTTCCGTAAACGATTCCATCGCTGTGCTACCCAGTCCGTCCTCGCCCGCGACTAACGCCAAAGGATCGTCGGTAGTTTGCGGCGGCTTATTCGTGATATCCATATCAACGGCGAGCTTGTCGGGTTTGTCCATCCATATATAGCGCCCACTAAGCGATAATTAGACCGCTTATCAGCTTGTGCCTTTACGATGTTTTGATCGTTAAACCGCGCGGTGGCATTTGCATTAACGGTCACAACATCCGAATCTTCGCTAGAATCAGTGCCGCTCATCTTCGAGCCCGGGAACACTCGAAAGATCGACGTTTGTAGTAATCCGTTTTTCGTGAAGGCCTGCCCTCTCTTATCCCAGTGCGACGCCAACAATGCCGCATCGGTAGGCTTGATCAGTGGCGTATTCCCTTGGGTTGCCGGCGTACCTGACTTGAAGAGAGGGTATTTGGGCACAAGCTCGGAAATGATGGCTGTGGTGGCATCACCGGAGTTTGTGTTCGCTGCGGGCGCATTATCTCGGACGAGCTTCCCGTCGGGAGTGTCACTCACATGCTCGAACGTTGACCAGATCATCTCTGGGTGCCCGGGTAGAGTGAATACCACATGTAAAGCGAGGAGTGCCACCCAGACTTCCCGTGTCTCCCGCCGATGCGGCGGAAGGCAACCCAGCTTTGGTACAAGCTTGCCATCAGCCTGAACTACGTACCTCGGCACACGGGCGCGCGTTACGAAATAGGTCGGAGCTGAATCTCTATCCTTAACGATCATCCATGCTGACTTGTATTCTGCCAGCGACTCCTGCGGAGTGGTCGGCGCGGCCATCGTTGCGAATGGTTGCGCGCTCCTAATGTGATCAGCCACATCTGGGCCGGTAAGGTGATTGGCATTTAGAAATCTGACCATCGCAGGATTTGCGTGAATTGCGTAGTAGATAAAGTGTCCCTGCTGATCAATTAGTGTTCCTCCAACGGATCTGCCGTGCGCCGCCTGTAACGTATCATCTAGCGAGGCACGACGCGGTGGACTGCCATTTAATGCAGCGCTTTCGTCCAGTAGTTTCTGATGTGCGGCGCTGGGTTGATTGGCTCGCTCAATGTCTCTCGGTTCGAGGCTGAGCATCATGCTTTTTTCGGAGTCATCCTTGGGGCCTACACCTTGATTGGGAGAAAACACCTGTTGAAAATCGGCATATCCGAGGAACGCCGGCAGATGGCTCTTGGGCAAGGGATTCGTAGCGAAAAGAAATTGCTGCCACGAAGGCGCGTAGAAAGGGCAATCTGACGGATTTGCGCTATGGTTCGGCGGTATAGAAGTGTATTTGGGAAGTGTCGGCTGATCGAACCAGGCTGCTGGAAGATCGCAGGGATCTACGGCCATGGCCTCGACGGTTCGTACTGGACTCGTTAGAAGCCCACCAACACCCGTAGTAGCCAGCGCAAGGACTCCTAAAAAAAACGACAGAGGGAAGAAACATTTCATCATGGCTCCAGACATTGCTCACAGTGGGCCCGTTGACTTTCGTGGAAGGATACGTTAGCAAGCCAAATTTGCAAAACCTATATTGTGGAAATTGTGATATTTCCTTGGGAAAGTTCTCAGCAAAGAATTCGCGAGGTACACCACAGTGGCACTGTGCGCGAACGACAACAGAGCACACTGGTGTCACAACGCAGGCGGGAATGATCAAGTCGGCAACAGCTTCGGCAATAGAAAATGTGGTGTTTCGACGGCGCTCGCCCACTATACGAGAGAATGTCGTGATGATCAATCGCTGAAATGGCGATAACAGGCCACTGCCGCTGCCGCGGTTGTTGGGACTGATGCTTCGATAGATCGGTTAAAAAGGTTTCGCGGAACAGAAGTTCGGCACGGTTGTGAGTTCCATTGGATTCTCGATAAGTGAAAGGTTGGCTGGCTTCTCTTTCCACTCGCAACGTCCGCTGGCCAGTTGCTCGCGTTTTGCTTTGAACGCTTTGACCCAATCTTGGACCACTGTGTCCTCGGTTAAGCCAGACTTAAAACTGCCGTCTTTGTTGTGATATTTGGGCATTTCGGCAGCGCGCGAATTATGAAAGAGAGCTTCAATTTGCTGGTCGGAGAGTTGGCACATGAGACCGGCATCAAACTGACGACCTTCTTCACTGATTGCGGGGTTGCTGAGTCCATCTTTGGCGGCGAGGCTCTTGCGAAGAGCAGCGCGGCAAGAGCGTGGGGCAGCGTCCGTGCCGGTGGACAGCCAAAGCTTTTTGCGCGACCAGTTGTTAAGGTTCATTTTTGCGGAGCCGTTGAATGTGAACCAGCCACCGCCGCCCAGGGAGGCACCGACATCCTGAACGAGCATGACGGATTTGTCGCAGATAGTGGTGGGCGGGTTGGTACTTGAATCGACCGATACCTTGTGGCAAGTGAGTCGCTGCTGGGGAGGCTTGTTGTCGCTGTGCTGGATGAAGGCGCCCATGAGCTTGAGGCCGTCCCGCTCATAGGTGGGAGCACCGTTGTCATTTTGCAGTTCTTTCCAACTCCAGCCCTGGTCGCTCTTGCCAACTTCAGTCACCTTTTTCCAGTCGAATTTACGGACAATTACAGCGGGATCGAAGTTCTGAGTTGAAGTAGGACCGGTGCCCGTGTGAAGATTGGCCGGACATTTATCGCACTCCACACGTACGGGGTACCATGTGTCGGCGTAAAACCCAAGACTCCAAAGCAGGCGTGTGGAGACGATCTCGGCGTAGACCTCATTGTCGCTAGCCCCATACTTTACCTTGACGGGATCTTTGTCATCCATGTCCGGGGTGAGAGTTTGGACAGTGCCGTCCGAACTCTCGACGCGCTTGATGACGCAGCCGAACTTTGGGGTCTTGCCACCCATTTTGTCGCCCGGCGTCGCGAAGTCGCAGATCACCTTATCGTTGAAATGGAACTGGAACTGTTTCTTGTCCTGCTTGGGGCCAGCGACTATATCGGCTTCACCAGTCGCTTTAGGAACGAAGAGGGCGGCGTCATGGATGGCTTTCAGGCGCTGCTGGGAGTTGTAGAAGTCGTGCTTGACCTCGGGGTCAGAGGTCCCAGGTATCGCCCCCGCAGCGTCCTGCGCGAACAGGGGTCGGGCACAGGGTGCCAGGAGAATAAGGATAAGAAAAGTCCTGAAGCATACGGGAAGGGATGGAAGGAACAGGCGCCAATTCACGGGCTTCTCCTTTTATCAGGCGGTGAAGTTGTTTGATTGCGGGGCCCGACTGAAGCGCCAAACTACGCTCAGTGTGGATAGATGTCAAGAAACAAGTATTTGCAGACGCGTAGATCAGAGCTACAATCGCAACTCTCTGAAACGTGCGAGGACTAGCAATGCTATTTGTGACATTTCATGGCGGAAAGCCGGACAAACACAAGTTTCTGAACAATATCCATGTTTATGACAAGGATGGCAAGCTGGTAACGCAGAGCATTTTGGACGACACGCCGGGTATCGTTCTTGATGAGTTGAGGGCAATCCACCTGCGAGGCAAGCTACTCTACGTAGTGAATGCGAATCAGTCGCAGAACAACGTTCTTTGCTACAAAGCGAAGGGGAAGAAATACTCCTATGTCAGCACATTCGTGTCGGGGGCCAGTTGTCCCGCAATTCTGCATCCATTCGACCTGACCTTTGACGATGTGGGATTCTGTTATCTGTCGAGTCAAGACACGAACGTCGTAACGAGGCTGAAAGTCTCGAAGAACGGACGCACGGGAACGCCTGCAGCGGTCGCCCCCGCACTGCCGGCTAACGGGAAATTCATGCCCGGCACGTTTATCGCTTCAAGTGTAGGGACGCTGAGCACCCCAGGTACGACACCAGTTGCCATACCAGCGGGACTAGCGTACTCGGGGGCAGGGGCAAAAAAACACTCAGTCCGGGGAGTGCTCTGGGTGAGAGGAGCCCTATATGTCGTGGACCAGCCTGCGGGACGGGTCAAGGTGTACGACGCCGATGGGAAGCTGGTCGGGCAAAGCAACCAGGTGAAGCAGCCGGTGCACCTGCATCATCATCAAGGCAGGCTTTACGTGACTGGTGGGAATCAGGTCTTGACGGCTAAAATCCCGGAAAAAGCAGGAGACTTCACGCTCGCACCGTTGCCTGGGATCGAGATGAAGAACGCTGGCAGTCTGACGATTACGGGCAGTGGACAGATGTATTTGGCGAGCCGGACGGGAAATGTCATTGGCAAGTTCGATAAGAAGCTGGCATCTCTGGCGTTCGGGAGCACGCTACCGGATAACCCGGAATTTCTGCTGCACGTAAAAAAAACTAGAGTGGGATTGAGTTTTGCGTGACGGGGATGATGTCTGCGCTCTTGGTTGGACGAACGGTCCCCATCCGTACCGAAGCCTCGCATTCCGCTGACCGAAGTTTCACGTATAAATGATTGTGAGCGATAGCGGACGACTATCTTGGAGAGCCCGGAGCCCCAACTAGGGTCGTGCTCTGCATGATTCAAGCCGCCATCTGTCAAGAGCCGCTGCCGACACCGCGGGATCATATCTGGATAGCGGGCAACGAGCCGAGAACTGCTTTTCTATCCAACTGGCGAGAACAGGATCAAGTCACTCGTTGAGGCGCGATTCGAGACCTCCGAGCTTGGACTTCTGCGGCCATACAGCCAATCCTCAACACTCTTGTTGATCGCCAGATAGCGCTGACGAAAACCCGCCACTTATCGATGAAGGTCACACCTTTGGTTTGCCTTCTCGATTCAAAGGCATCTCGCTATTCTCCGTTTGTGGAAACCAGGCCCATTGCTTGCCGAGCCACTCTCTACTTTTTGGGAGTGATACCCCGAGTCTGTTGTCTGCTGCTTATCGAACTCGAAAGGACGGAGAAGAAGAAAACCGCGTACATCAATGCGAACAAGATTTCCGCCATGACTAGGGCCTTAGCCGTTTTCGAGTGAGGGTAGATGTCACCATATCCCACCGTCGCTGCCGTCACAAGACTGAAATACAAGGAATCGAACACGCCCAGGTTCGGAAGGTCGAAGGCGTCGTGGTCATAGTGGCTCAGGGATGTATAGGCAACGGCAAAGCCATAAACAGTCCACAAGTATGACACGCAGGTTGACACGATTGGCCCCATGCGGGACCTGACGGGCTGAAGTTCAGACGCAGTGCTCGCCATCAGCAAGCGCATGGTTCTGGGAAAGATGGTCTTCTTCTGAAAGCCGTAGAGATCTGCAGCTGAAGAGTATGCCATATCGGCGCCGATGGCCCAAAACTGCAGGTAGAGGAAGATGCAAAAGCAGGTTAGCATCGCGTCTGACGCCGAAATGTGAGCCGTGGTGGTTGTCGCAATGATTGTGGGGACATACAGCAAGTAGCACAACGCTGGCACGGCAAGAACGACAAAACGCCATTTTTGGAACCAGTCCCCACCCTACTCAATGTGAGTTCCTCTCTCGGTCCCAC
>JBDTDX010000366.1:0-4919 GCA_039922815.1 Granulicella sp. | reverse complement strand
GAGACCAGCCCAGCCTTGACGCAGGGACTGGACCGCGCGACGAGCCTGCTCTCGCTGATGAGTCTGGTGGCACTCGTGCTCGGCGCGGTGGGCGTGGCGATGGCGATGCGCGCCCACCTGCAACAGCGTCTCGATACGATTGCGATCATGAAGGCGCTTGGCGCAAGCTCCGGGCAGATCCTCAAGATCTATTTGTTACAGACACTGTTACTTGGGCTACTCGGGGGAGTACTAGGTGTGGCGATGGGGGTAGGTGTGCAGCTTGCCTTCCCGCTGCTGCTCGCGAAGCTGATCAACGTCCAGACAACATTGCGCATTGAGCCAGACGCGATTCTGACAGGACTGGCGGCAGGAGTGCTAACGACGCTGCTGTTTACGCTGCCGCCGCTGCTGGATATTCGCTCAGTGCGGCCGATCCTGATCTTGCGTCGCGCGGTCGAACAGGGCGGAGATGAAGCCTTTGTATCCGGGCTCTTTCGCAAGTTGAAAAAGAATCGCGCACAGATTGGCGCTGCGGTCCTGATTCTGTCGGGGCTGGCCGCGATTGCGACGACGCTGTCGGACTCGGTGATCGTAGGCCAGGTATTTTCAGTAGGATTGGTGGCTGTGCTGCTCGTGCTGCTGGGGGCTTCTGCGGTGGTGCTCTGGGCGTTGCGCCGATTCCTCTCGAAAACACGTTTGCATCTCCCGTCGTCGCTACGGCATGGTCTGGCGAATTTGTATCGACCGGGGAATCCTTCGGCAGCATTGCTGGCAGCACTGGGCATGGGCGTGATGCAGATCATGACGGTCTACCTGGTGCAGCAGGCAGTCGTGAGCGAATTGCACATCTCCGCATCGCCGAACCTGCCGAATGTGTTTCTCGTCGATATGACGAATGAGGAAGTAGGAGGGGTGCGGAGTCTGCTGAAGGCGCAGCCGCATGTGCGCCCGGATATCGAAATGCTGCCCGTAATCTCTTCGCGCATTGTGGCGGTGAATGGGGTGCAGGCCGATGATTTGAAGCTGCGTAATTTCCCGAAGAGAATGTTGCGGACGATCAGCCTGACCTGGTCGGATGCGGTCCCTTTAGGAACGGCTGTCAGCCAGGGGCAATGGTGGAAGGCGAGCGAAACGATACCGCAGGTGGCCATTGCGGAGCGCCAGGCAGAGCGGCTGGGCATCCGGATAGGTTCGACAATTACGTTTGCAGCGCAGGATAAGCAGTTCATCGCAACCGTGGTTGCCCTTACCAAAGCCGATGGGCAACATGCGTTTGCGCGCGCGGAGTTTGTGCTTCCCCATGCGACCCTCGCGGGGATGCCGCTGGTCTGGTATGGCGGCGTGCATGTCGATCCGGATCATGTGAGTGAGGTGCAGCGGGCGATCTATGCGGCGTATCCAAGCGTGACGGTTATCAATGTCGCGCAAGCGCTGGAGACGGTTCGCGGCGTGGTGGTGCAGATCACGTATGTGATTCAGTTTCTCGCGGCGTTCAGCATCTTTGCGGGCATTGTGATTCTTGCGAGCAGCATCGCAGGCACTCGGTATCGGCGCGTTCGCGAGGTCGTAGTGCTGAAAACGCTGGGGGCGACGAGGGCGCGGATTGCGACGATTTTTTCCATCGAGTTTGCGGTGCTGGGACTGGTGGCAGGATTCGTAGGAGTCGTATTCGCCAACATCATCGCAGCTGTTCTCCTGCATAGGCTGATGGTGACCTACCACTTTGAAGGTCTGTGGGCGATTGCGGCTCTGCTCGGGACAGCACTGCTGACGGTGGCGACCGGATGGATCGCGAGCCATCGTATCCTGGGGCAGAAGCCGCTGGAGGTACTTCGTGAGGAGTAGCTGACCTCATTAACACTTAGGTGCCTCAATGGCCCTTAGAATAGAGCGTCAGCGCACCATCCAAACGAGGTATTCCCTATGCCATGCGACCCAGAAGAACTGTCTCACGTCCCGCTGTTTGCACTGCTGGATGAAGACGAAATGGCCATTCTCGCAGCCCAGGTTGAGCTGCGCACCTTTGCGCCACGCCAGCGGATCTACAAGATGGGGGAAGAAGGGAAGCACGCCTACGTCATGCTCTCCGGAGTCGTGCGGATTACGACAGTCGACGAGGACAAGCAGGAGGTGCTCCTTGATGAGCCAGGCCACGGCGATTTCTTTGGCTTTGCCTCGATGATGGACGAAACGCCGCACCATACCGATGCGATGGCGATCGAAGAGACGCGTTGCATCGAGGTGGATCGGCGCGACATCGCGGCGCTTCTCGAACGGAAGCCGCTTGCGGGGATGGACATGTTGACCGTGCTTGCGAGGCAGCATCATGCGACCCAGCAACTGGTGCGAATTCGGGCAGGGCGCAATGCCAACGATATGATTGACGAGGAGTCGACGTTTGGTGAGCGATTGGCGGATGGTGTGGCGCGCTTCGGTGGATCCTGGACGTTCATCGTTGCCTTTGGCATTGTGCTGAGCGTCTATACGGTTATCAACACCATTCTGCGCGGCAAGGCCTGGGACCCGTACCCGTTCATCCTGTTGAATCTATTCCTTTCGATGTTGGCGTCGATTCAAGCCCCGGTCATTATGATGAGCCAGAATCGGCAGGATACGAAGGACCGGTTGCGAAGCGAATTGGACTATGACGTGAATCGTCGCGCAGAGTCGGAGATTCAAGGACTCTCAAGCAAATTGAATTTGTTGACGGACAAGCTGGGGGATATCGACGATCTGCTACGGATACAATCGAAGGGTTGAATTGCTGATAAATTGCGGCTGAAAGGGGATTCGAAACGTCTGAATGAGTATGAGGATAGGCTCTCTACCTCTTTTCGGAGGATCATCCAGAACCTTATTATTCCGCAACAAAACTCCAGTCGCGGGGTTGTTTCTAGCGGGTTGAGGTGTGCCAAGTGACATTCTCAACAGCCTCTGGAGAGAATTCATGACGCGTTAGCTTTCGGGGGATTGTTTGAGTTGTAAGTATTTTCGGTTGAGTGTATTTAGCGTAATGCTCGCATCTTCCGCGGTCGGCGCTCTGATGGCGCAACAGGCTCCAGCTTTAGCTGCGTCTCAAAGCACCGCGCAGGCAGCGAGCACGGCCTACTCCTGGCAACAGATTCAAGATCGTTTTCAGCAGTCGAATCCGACTCTACGCGCGGGCGCAATTGGTATTGATGAATCGCGGGCCGAAGAGGTGACGGCGCATCTGCGACCAAACCCTTCGCTAACTCTTGCCGTAGACCAAGTCATGCTCTTTCACGATCCGTGGCAGCCGGTGGCGAACGCTTATCCGAACGTGGTTTTCAACTATTTGCATGAGCGCGATCACAAACGGGAGCTACGGACGGAGAGTGCGAAACAGGGAACGTTGATTGCCACGTCGAATCAGGCGGACCTGCTGCGGACACTTAACTTCGTATTGCGTGCGGCCTTTGTCCAGGTGCTGCAGTCGAAGGCCATCCTGGCCCTGACGAAAGAAAATCTGGACTACTACGATCATGTGCTGACGGTTAGCAGAGATCGCTTGCGCGCTGGCGATATTGCCCAGGTGGACCTCGACCGGCTGGAGTTGGGGCGAGTGCAGTACGAGTCCGACAACGAGGCTGCGGATGTGAATCTGCGGACCTCGAAGATCCAGCTTCTGCAACTGCTGGACGCCCGGACGCCGGTCGATCAATTCGACGTGACCGGCAGCTTTGAGTACAGCGATGCGTTGCAGCCGCTCGACACCTATCGTCAAACCGCGCTTTCGCTGCGGCCCGATCTGCTAGCCGCGACCCAGACGGTGGAGAAGGCGCGCATCGATCATCGCCTGGCGATTGCGAATGGATCAACCGATCCGATCTTTGGTCTCGATGCCGCACATCAGCCGAACCCGTTGAACAGCTACGTCGGAGTGAGCGTCAACATCCCTCTGCGTATCTTCGACCGCAACCAGGGCGAGAAGCAGCGCACCCTGCTGGATATCGATCTGCAACAGCGGCAGACCGATGCTGCCCGCGCGCAGGTGTTTGCCGACGTTGATTCAGCGTATGCCACGGTGGACGGCCAGTTGAAGCTGCTGCGGCCTTATAAGAATAAGTATTTGCAGCTGGCGCTTTCTGCTCGGGATACAATCTCGTTTTCGTACCAGCATGGCGGCGCGTCGCTGCTCGATTTTCTACAGGCCGAAAATGACTATCGTGGCGTTCAGCTCGGCTATTTGAACCTGACAGGCGCGTATCTGACTGCTGCCGCGCAGATGAACCAGGCCGTGGGCCGAGAGGTACTCCCGTGAAGAAGAGAAGCGCCCTGATTGCGGCCAGCATGGCCATGTTGTTGTTTGCAGGCTGCGAGAAGAAGTCTGACCCGAAAGATGAGGCTCCACCGCCAACAACTGTGCAGCCTGCGGTCAATGGAACCTCGGTGAAGGTGGATCATCCAGATCAATTTCTGCTGGCGACGGTCGCGACGCAAATGGTTTTCTCATCGATGAGCGTAACGGGACAAGTGCAGCCGGATGTGACGCACGTCATTCCTGTCATCTCGTTGGCGTCGGGACGCATCGTGGCGATCTACGCGCATATTGGCGACATGGTGAAGAAGGGGCAACTCCTTTTCACAGTGCAGAGCAACGATATCGAGCAGGCCTACTCCGAC
Organism: Granulicella sp.; assembly: GCA_039922815.1. Classification (GTDB taxonomy): domain Bacteria; phylum Acidobacteriota; class Terriglobia; order Terriglobales; family Acidobacteriaceae; genus Edaphobacter. The sequence continues at coordinate 293 of JBDTDX010000366.1, read as the reverse complement.
TATCGCAAAGCGGTGGCGGATGAAGCGTTGGCCAGGGACCAGTTGGATCGCGCGAAGCTGCTGTATTCGAAGGGGGCGATCTCGCAGAGCGCGCTTGAGATTGCACAGGATACGGAGGATAAAGCTGCGGTCGATGTCGAAGCGTCGAAGGAGCACTTGAAAGTCCTGGGCGCGACCGACTTCAGCAAACCATCCGGCGTGGTGAATGTCTACGCTCCTTCGACGGGTGTGATTATTGAACAGAATATTTCGCAGGCGGCTGGCGTTAAGACGCTCGATAACTCGCCCAACCT
>JBDTDX010000365.1:0-6505 GCA_039922815.1 Granulicella sp. | reverse complement strand
CAATGCGAGCATGGATCACGTGCGGAAGACCTCGTTGGAATCGGTATGCGCTTGGGAGAAAAGGCGCGTTTGCTGGACGCGTCCATTCAGCACTCCGGGAGGGGTGCATGTCAAGAGGGAGAGATGTCATTTGCCATTGAAACAAGTGTTTGTCTTTGTCTTCGCATGGGATGTAGGGAGCGCGGGGCTCGTGCGTTTTCAGAGTGTCATATTAGGGGCATTTAGGCCGCGAAACCTTCCTGTGCGCCTTCTGCTTAGAAGCGCGAGGTTCGTTAGGGCTAACGCCTATAAGACGGCATACATCGTCGATGGAACGCGAATTATTGCGGTCTGTGACCTCGATGCAAATCGTGTGGAAGCGGGCAAAGCTACGGCGTTTACACGAAGAAGCAGGGCAGGAGTTGGAATGGTGTGCGTGGCTATGCGGACTACCGCGAGTTGCTTGACGACAAAGGTATCGACGCGGTTGTTATCTGCACACCAGACCACCAACGCGCACCTGTTGCCGTTGCCGCAGTGTGTGCCGTCAAGGACGTTTATCTATAGAAGCCGGCCTCGCTCACAATCGCTGATGGCTGCTACCTTTCGAACGTTATACAAGCCTCCGGTCGCATCGTACAGATCGGTAGTCAGCAGCGCTCGTGGTCGCAGTTTCGCTATGCGGCGGAGTTGGTTCGTAATAACCGCATAGGCGAACTGAAGTACGTAGGGATTGGTCTCCCCGGTGATTCGGCTGAACCGGATGCGCCGCCCATGCCTGTGCCAGCAGGCTACAAACTACGATGAGTGGCTGGGCACCACGCCAGAGGTGTATTACACCGAGATGCGCGTACATCCGTAGCCAGGTTTCGATCGCCCGAGCTGGCTGCGTTGCGAGCAGTTCGGCGCTGGCATGATCACGGGCTGGGGTACTCATCACGTCGGCAGCGCACACTGGGCGATGAACACCGAGTACGGATCAAGTTTTACGGCACGAAGGGCTGGCTGTTCGTCACACGCACGTAGCAACTGACGGCCACCGACTTCAGCAAGGGGACCGGCGCGGCTACGGGCGTGCAGACAACCGGCCTGGACGCGAGTGAGCCCCTCATTCTGCAATTTGTGATTGGGTCGGAGGAAATCCACTTGTACAAGAGCACGGACCAGCAGGGAACTGGCTGGACAGCATCCGCTCAAGGCAAGCACCCATCTCGCCCGTAGAGATGGGGCCCGCGCCTGCTCCACCTGCCTGCTCCACCAGATCGCCATGCACACCGGTCGGCATCTGCATCGGGATCTGCAGGCCGAGTGCTTTCACAACGATGACCCGGCAAATGCGATGCTGTCGCGCCCGAGACGTCCGAAGTATGACTTCAAGAGTTGATCGCGAACAAGCGCCATCGGTCTAGATTTCCGAACACCCAAGAGCCACGCAAGCGGATTTCGCAAACCGTCACTAGTTCTCGGCTCCAAGCAGGATATAGAAATTGCTGTGAACAACAACTTAGAGCTTTGACTTCTTTTTATACGTCTGTCAGAAGAATCACGCTGGTTAGCTTCTATAAAAAGGAAATCGAGGAGCTATGTAGAGACGACCTATGAGCCCAAACCAAATGGGGACGGACAATGTGCTTTCGATAAACTTCCGGAGGACGTCCGAGGCCACAGTCGCGCCACTGGCGCGACAATTGTCATGAGCCCCTAACATGGTGATTCCCGGACAAAGCAAAAATTCCGAGGAGCGCAAGTTCTATCTCAGAACTGCAATCCGTGAACGATGGAGCGGACGTGAGCTTTAGCGTCAGATGAATTCAGCACTCTTAGAGCGTGTCGTTCTGTCGCCTGTAAAAATCTCCCCAGCAGCGCGATAAATGGATCCCTGAACGGAAAGCTTCTTCAAAGACGCGTACATGCCGGAGTTCCAGAACCTGTCAGTAGGCTATATGGAAGGGGACTGCATGGAGAATTGCTGCTGAAGCTCAAGGAGTTTTTGATTGAACTTGGGCATGATTTCTGTTTTGTCGACTCGGAATTTCTAGTTCAGGTTGGAGAACGCGATTTGCATTGGAACTACTGTTTTTCCACCGCGGTCTTAATTGTCTCGTTGCTATTGAACTTAAGGCTGTGCGGTTCGAACCAGAGTATCTGGGCAAACTCAGCTTCTACCTGGAACCCTTGATCGGGACGTTAATAAAGTCCATGAACAACCAGCAATCGGTGCCTTCTCTGTCCAAGCAAAGTTGTGGACCAGTTACAAAAGAAGAATAACACCAGTAAGTCGCGAGTGCGGGCGAGGGTGGAACATGCGTTCCGCATTCTGAAGCGCATCTTCGGCTTCGACAAGGTGCGTTACCGGGGCATCGCCAAGAACCACCGCCGCTGTGCGCCTGCTTCGCGCTGGTCAACCTCTATCTCCACCGCAAACGCCTGTTGGGACTCGCGCAGAACTGCGCCTGAAATCGGCAAAACAGCCCGGTCAACGGCCCCAGTACCTCACCCTCGACACCATCGACGAGTCTCACACCAACCTCAGCCGCGCCTTCATGAGTCGAAACCGTACGAACTCACCGGGCCGATCATGAACAACGGTCTGATTCAGCCTATCCCCCCGGGTCCCTCCACCTAAGTTGAACTGCATACCTGTACAGAGCTTCCCTAGAAGACAAACTTGAGGCCCACCTGCATCTGGCGCATCGCGTTTGCTGTTGACCTGATCTGGGTGAACGCTGCACCCGGTGCTGCCGGATTCGTGCTGCTCCAGCTTGGGTTCGGAGTTCCCCAGTTCGGGTGGTTGGGTGTGTTAAAGGTCTCGAACCGGAACTCCAGACTTTTCGTATCGTGAATCTTGAAGTTTTTGATTGCGGAAGCGTCCCAGTCGAAGAATGCAGGCCCACGCAGGCTGTTGCGTGGCAAGTTACCGAAAGTTCCACCCGCCGGCAGTGTAAAGGCGGCAAGGTTGTACCACCGGTCTTTGGTGCGCGACTGCTTGGGCAGATTGGGTGAAATGCCGGTTCCGTTCAACCGGATCTCACCATAGCCGCCGGTACCTGCCCTGTCCGAACCCGCCGCCGTATTAATCGCGAGACCAGACTGTAGCGTGATAATGGAGCCTATCTGCCAGCCACCCAGGATCGCGTTCAACCCGCCGCCGCGGCTCATCCAGCGTTTGCCCTGCCCAAACGGCAGCTCATACTGACCGGACATTACAAACCGATTCGGGATATCGAATCCTGAGTAGCCGTAGTCGCACTTCAGGCAGCGGCTGTTCTGCGGCAGAATATCCGTCGACGTGCCGCGGATGGCGCTTGCGTTATCGAGTGACTTCGACCATGTATAGCTTGCGACATAGGTCAAGCCCGCAGCCGTGCGCCGCGTAACTTTCACACTCGCTGAGTTGTAGTGGCTATAATTTTGCGACTGTAGGATCTGCACAATTCCCAGATAGTTGAACGGCGCACGAGACGAGGCATTGCCGATCGTCCCCGGAATCGCCGGATTCAGATTCTGCAAACCATCCAGATGATGTCCGCCGCTGCCTGCATAGTTCATCTCTAGCACCGTGTTCGCGTCGATGTTGTGCTGCACATTGAAGATGTATTGCACGTAGTATGGGGTCTTCAGATTTGGCTGAATGCCATAGACATTCGGCTGCACCAACGTAAGAATCGGTCCGTTTGCACCGATGAAGTTCTGATAGGTGACATTGGGCTGGGTTGGATTGCCCTGCCGATTAACCTTACCCCAGCCGCGTGCCATATCGAAGTATTCAATACCCGAGTCCTGCGAATAAAAGATGCCGACACCCGCTCGAAAGGACCATCCTGGGCTCGGAGTCAGGATGACACCGAATCGCGGCGCGATGTTTGTCTTGTCCGTTTGCACCAGTCTGCCGCCATACAGACTCTGCCGCGACGTCTGGATAGGTGCGGCATAGCGAACACTCTCATGTCCCTCATAAAAATCTCCAGTGCCCGCGCGATACAGTGTGGGCGCTATAGTCAGGTCGGTGATGCAACACACGTTCGGAATCGCTCCCGGCAGGATCGTGTTAACAACGTTCTGGCCCTTGTCATACCAGGGCGGAATCAGTTCATAGCGCAGGCCGAGACTTAGCGAAAGCTTGTCCGTCACGCGCCAACTGTCATCCACGTAGTAAGCCTGGCTCTTGGCACGGAACTTTGTCACCGCGAGGCTCGTCGCGTCAGCACAGGTATAGCAATAGCCGGTCAAGAAGTCGGCGAACGCATCGCCGCCCGTGGTCGAGAAGGGGCTCCGCGTCATCGTTCCCTGGAAGAGAAACTGGCCACGTGAGAACTCATTGCCGTAGTAGTTGTACTGATCGTCGCGGAGATCAAGCCCCAGCTGAATGGCATGCTTGCCGATCGTCCAGGTTAGGTTGTCGACGATCTGGAAGGTCTGGTCATTGAGCACAAACGGTGCGCTCGTCGCGTTACCCCAGCCGCTCAGTCCATTGGTGAAACCACCCACGTTGGGAATGCCCCAACTCAGCGGATCGGGTGTTGTCAGCCCGGGAATGCCCAGTGAGCCTACAACATCAGTCACTCCGCCAAGCTCGGTGCCGGCCACATTTTTGAAGTTGTTCCATCCAAGGTGCAGGTCATTCACGATCGTCGGCGAAAAGACATGCGTGTTTGACAGCACCGCCTGCTTGCCATTCGAAACTACCGTGCTGCCATTCTTGTAAATGCCCTGCGTCAGCTGGTTCTCGCTCGTCCACGTGTACCGTGCAAACCAACTCGTCTTTTCGCTCTGCGTATAGTCGATACGTTGCGTGAACTGGTCCTTGTTGAGCGGGCTTGCATTGACGGTCTCATAATTGTTATTGACCACGGTCGTCGTCAGATTGGGCAGAGGAAGATACTGCAGCAGTTGTACCGAAACCGGATTGATATTCGTTACCTGATTGTTTATGTACGGTGTGGCGCCCGTCGCAGTTTTCGTGGAGGGATTGTAGAGCTGATTGCCCGGCAGCAGGTTGGAGAAATCGCCAGCGCGCATGGCGGCAGTCGGTACGGTATACAGCGTATTGGCTGACTGCCGGAGGCGATATCCTTCATAGTTCGAAAGAAAGAACAACTTGTCATGGCCATCATAAACTTTCGGAATCCACACCGGACCACCCAGGGTAAAGCCGAATTGATTCCACTTGAACGGATTCTTCGAAGGCTTTGACCCTGAGAAGTCGTACTGTTTCGCATCCAGCACATCGTTGCGCAGGAACTCGAACACGGTGCCATGGAAGTTATTGGTGCCCGACTTCGTCAGAGAGTTGATCTGCGCCGCCTGCCGCCCGAACTGTGCTGGATACACGCCACTTTGTACTTTGAACTCTTGAATCGCATCGATCGACGGCTGCATGATGATCAGGTTAAAGTTCACGTCTGTATTACTTATGCCGTCGAGCGTGTAATAATTCGACGTCCCTCGCAACCCCATCACGGAATAGTTCTCCTGCGCCCGACTACCCCCCTGTCTCGCCGCCGCCTGTCCCGGAGCCCCAAACCCAGTCGTCACCCCCGCGCTCAGCGAGATCAACTGTAGAAAGTCACGTCCGTTCAGCGGTAGATCCGTGATCTGCTTGTTGCCGATGACGGTACCGACCGTGGTGTCCGAAGAATTGATTTGCGGCGCCGTGCCTTCCACCTCAATCGTCTGCGTGGCCGCGCCTACCTGCATCGAAAAGTCTGCCTGTGCCTTCTGTTGTACCTGCAGCGTTACGGACCGCAAGGCACCCTGGAATCCAGACGCCTCCACCTTCACGGAGTACGGCCCAGGCGCCACCGCAGGAAAGTTATACAGTCCAGCGTTATCGGTCTGCGCTGTACGCACTGCATTCGTATTTGTGTTCGTGATCGTGACCGTTGCGCTCGGCAGAACCGCGCCTGTGCTATCTTTCACCACACCTTCGATGCCACCCAGTGTCTGGGCGTAAGCGCGTCCGACTCCCCCCGCTAGAAACATAAGCGCCACGGTGAGCAATAGGCCCCATCCACCAAAACATCTCGAATATCGAATACGCATCCACCACCTCATTTAAGAAGACGAAGACTTGGATACAATATACAGACGACGCTTGTCAAGCCTGGATAGCTTTCCATTGTCGGTACCCTGCCGATCCGAAGTGGGGTGTCCGAGCCTACGGGTGGCCATTCGCAGTCGCACCTCTGTTTCGTAAACAATCTCTCGCAGCATTCCATCCATTTATAGATTCTTCACTGAAGCGGCGAGACGACAGTCCGCATGTTTTGTAGGCATATCTGCACGATATTCGGGCCGACTGGATTGTTTTTGGTTACCAGAGGGTTGACATGCATTGCGTGCAAGATGTATACAGTCTACCGATAGCGAGCCTTCTCTCTGCTGCCGGTTTGGGTTAGGGGCGGCTAACGTAGTTAGTTGAACGACCGAATAGTAAAGAGATCAATGCTTTGACGGAGGCAGTATGAATCTGAAGAGAGAGCAGTTGAATTAACGGCCGTATAGGATTCGCAATGTGGTGTGCACT
>JBDTDX010000364.1:0-12490 GCA_039922815.1 Granulicella sp. | reverse complement strand
GAAAACGAAGATGCGGCGCGGATCGGGACCATGTATGACTTCGCCGCCGGCTCGTACCTCACCGCACGTCGGGGAGAGGAAGCCGGCCATGATATTGAGGAGGGTTGATTTACCGCAGCCGGAGGGTCCGAGTACGCAGAGAAATTCGCCCTCGCCGACTTCAAGGCTGATGTCTTCGAGGACGCAGGTCTTCTTGCCGTCACGATCGAAGACCATGCCAACGTTTTCTACCTGAAGCGACGAGCTGATTGCGTGTGCTGCCACGCCTGATTGCACCGGTGTCACGCTAATCCTCCGAATAACTCCACCGGAACGACTTGACTCGCTCAAGCGACCTGATTCCTATATCGAGCAGGAGACCGATGATTCCGATCATAACCATGCCTGCGACGACTAGATCGTAGCGGTTGCCCGCATTACGCGCATCGACGATGAGAAACCCCAGACCCGAGTTGACGGCAATCATCTCCGCGGCAACAACAACCAGCCACGCGATACCGAGGGTGATGCGCAAACCGATGATGAGTTGCGGCACGGACGCGGGGTAGAGGATGCGAACAAAGAGGTCTACTGGGCGCAGACCGAAGTTTCGACCGGCGTTGACGTAGACAGCGGGGACACCCCCGACGGCGTTCATTGCGGTAAGCAGGAGGGGAAAGAAACTGCCTAGAAAGATGAGGAAGATGGCAGAGAGATCGCCGACGCCAAACCAGAGGATGGCGATAGGAATCCAGGCAAGGGGGGAGATGGGGCGGAGAAGCTGGATGATGGGGCTGAAAGCCATCTCAGCCCGCGCATACCAGCCGATGACCATGCCAAGGGGAATTGCCGTAATGACGGCGAGGCCGAAGCCCCAGCTTACGCGGAACAGTGAAGCAACGATGTATCTCAGAAGCAGGCCGTGGCGCAGGAGATCTGCGATACCACGGGCGACTCCAATCGGGCCAGGCAGAAGGCCACCGGGATGGCGATTGATAGCAATCTGCCAGAGAACCAGCAGCACGCCTATGAGGATAAGTGGTCGAAGTCGTACGAGTAGATCTGCGAGCACCCTCTTGCATTTTTCGTTCGAAGCCAAGATTACCGCCTCATCTACCCATTTGCCGATCCGAGCTTGACGATGGATCAAGGTGCACCTTGCCGCACGGTAAAGAATTGTGTGGGAAGCGTGTTCAGCCTGATTCTGATTCCTAGTGATGATAACGATGGTACGCGGGGCCGGCTATCCTCCGAAAGGTGGGAATCAAAATCAACCTTTAGATGGTGGTCATTGGACATGCTGGGGATAACTATGGAAGGACTCGCTCTCGTCATTATTTATGGAAACAGGAAGTCGGATGGTCGGTATCCCAATACACCAAAGTAGGACCGACGAGGCTAGGATGTCATAAGGATGAAACTCAGCCCTCTTCAAGACAAATCAGGTCCGAAAAAAGAGTGCCTAGCGTTGCGGCGAGCTCTTTGTGGGCTAATGCCTCATGTCTCCGTGGACGCGTCACTGATTCTTTGTGCATGCGCGCTAATGTTGGGGGGCTGTCGATCGCGTGACCGGTTGCCCCCTCCAAGTTCCAGCACCTATGCCAAGTTTGTCTCGGAGTTCTATACAGGGCTTGCAGGGTTACAGGTAGGCGACGACGTGCGGGCCGAGACGAGCCTTTCGCAAGCTGCGCAACTTGTTCCAGGTGAGCCTGCGGTGTGGGTAGACTGGGGCGTGCTCGCGCTTCGCCAGCGCAGCTTTGACACAGCCGCAGAGCGTTTGGAGCGGGCGCATACGCTTGCACTGAAGGATGACCGGATCGACTACCTGCTTGGTGTTCTGGAGGGAGCGCGTGGCAATTCCACAGCGGCCATTGGGCATCTGCGAGAGGCCGTGAAGCAGAATCCAAATAACCTGCGCGCGATTTATCGCCTGGCAACTGAGGTGGAGCGGCAGGGAGATGCGAACAGCGACGCTGAAGTACAGTCCCTGATGCAACAGATTCTCACCGTGCAGCCAGATAATATGGCCGCCCTGGTGGACTTGTGCCGCGTTGCCGCAAAACGCGGCGATAGGGAGACATTGCACTCGGCGATGGCTCGCGTAGCACAACACTCCCAGGACTGGTCGCAGGAGGTGAAGCAGCAGTTTGCAGAACTACAGACCGCAGCAGCTTCGCCGGAACATCGGGCAGCGGCGACACGATCGATTTTTTTGCGCAATGTGCTAATGCGGGAGCCATCGTTTCGCGCGAATCTTGCAGAGATAGCGGCGCAACCGGGCGAAGAGGCGGAACCAATGACACGGTTTCTGAAGCTGCAGAATCCTTCCTCTCGTCCGGCACCGATAGACGCTGCAATGAGCTTCACAACCCAGCCTGTTCAGCCGGGTGATACCCAGCAATGGAGCTGGATTGGGGCGATTGCGCTGAATGGGTCAGACCTGCCTGTGGTCGCGGTTGCAGACGGCCATCATGTGCATCTTGCGAACGGCGCTGGCATGCCGTTTCCCGGCGGTGTAGCTGGTCAGGGTCCCTCCCCTGAGGGAGTGCTCGCGTTCGACTACAACTATGACTTCAAGACGGACCTGCTGCTCGCCGGTCTTGGGGGAGTTCGCCTCTTCCGTCAGAACAAGCCGGAAAGTTTTACCGAAGCTACTGCGGCGATGAAACTTCCGAAGGCAATCATCGACGCAGCGTATACGGGTGCATGGGCGATTGATGTTGAGGCTGATGGCGACCTGGATGTGGTGTTGGGCACAAAGAGCGGGGAGCCCACTGTGCTTCGCAACAACGGAGATGGAACGTTTGCTTCCATTCATCCGTTCCCCGGAGTTTCAGGAATTCAACAGTTTGTCTGGGCTGACCTGAACGGCGATGGCAACCCGGATGCCGCTCTGATCGACGGGGGTGGGCAACTCCGAGTCTTTCTCAATCAGCGAGCAGGCAAATTTGTCGAATCTACTCTCCCAGACCTGCCGGGCGTTCGGGCAATAGCAGTCGCTGATACAAACGCTGACAATATGCTTCGATTAGTGGCGCTGAGCGCAGATGGAAGAGTTCTCGAGCTATCGACCCCGGGGACACATCCGGATTGGACCAAACGCGAGCTTGCGCAAATATCGACGCCAATCATTGGCGAGGTTCGATTGCATGCCGTGGATCTGGACAACAATGGTGCGGTCGATTTTGCCCTGATGCCTGTTGCGACGACTGGTGCGCCTGCGGGCGCAGCGTTGTGGCTGCAGGATGAGGCAGGGATATTTCATGCAGAGGGGCAAAAGCAAGGGCCACCTGCGGTGTTCGATGCGGCCGATCTGCAGGGGAATGGACGGCTTGACCTGATTGGTTTGAGTGGCGATGGCGTTGCCACGATTGCCCGCAATCATGGAACGAAAAATTATCACTGGCAGACGATTCGACCTCGAGCGCGACAGGCAACAGGCGATCAACGTATTAATTCGTTCGGCATCGGCGGAGAAATCGAGATTCGTTCCGGATTGCTCCTGCAGAAACAGTCGATGGCGGGACCTTCACTGCACTTCGGTCTTGGCACGCAGACAGGTGTCGACGTTGCTCGGATTGTGTGGCCGAATGGATCGGTGCGGGCAGAGTTTGGACTGAAGGCCGATCAACAGATTGTGACAGAACAAAGACTGAAGGGATCCTGCCCGTTTCTGTTTGCTTGGGATGGAAACAAAATGGCGTTCGTAAAGGATTCGGTGCCGTGGGGATCGGCGATCGGTCTGCGAATCAATGCCTTGGGAACCGCAAATATCGCTGCAACTGAAGAGTGGTACAAGATTGGGCGCAATGAATTGAAGGCGCGCGATGGGTTCTACGATCTCCGCGTGACCGGCGAGTTGTGGGAGACATACTTCTATGATTCGCTGGCGCTGATGACGGTCGATCATCCGGCGGGGACAGAGGTGTTTACCGATGAACGGTATGACGTACCACCGGTGAAACTTGCAGTGACGGCCGTCGGGGAGCCGCAACCGATTGCGCGGGCTGTCGATGATAGCGGGCATGATGTGACGGATATTGTGCACGCGCTCGACCGCAGATATCTGGACAACTTCGGGCGAGGGCAATATCAAGGCGTCACGCGCGATCACTATGTCGAGGTTGATCTTGGAAACCATATCCCGGACTACGGGCCGTTGTGGCTGATCGCGAAGGGATGGCTGCATCCTTCGGACTCGACCGTAAATGTAGCGATGGCGCAAGGCACACACGAGCTGCCGCATTGGCTGAGTATGGAAGTAGCAGACGGGCGCGGAGGATGGCGTGTCGTAAGGCCCAACCTCGGCTTCCCTGCCGGACGGAAGAAGATCTGCCTGATCGATCTTACGGATGTGTTTCAGCCAGGCGCACCGCATCGATTGCGGTTGCGCACGAATCTTGAAATCTATTGGGACTCGATTGAATGGGCACAAGGTTTGCCTGCAACTCCACTAAAGATCGACAGATCAACTCCAACTGTGGCTGACCTTCACTATCGTGGGTTTTCCACCATCCATCAGGCAAATGCTTCATCGCCTGAGATTCCGGATTATTACCACCTGTTGAGCACGTCGGGTATCTGGCGCGATCTTTCTGGGTTTTACACCCGATTCGGTGATGTTCGTTCTTTGCTCGCAAATGCGGACGATCGATATGTCATTATGAACGCCGGCGATGAGATGGCACTGCGATTTGCAGCGCCGCCGCCACCTCCTGCTGGATGGGTGCGAGACTATGTACTTGCCGGAGATGGTTGGATCAAAGACGGCGACTATAACTCTGCCTACTCGCAGATTGTGATGCCCTATCCGTACCACGCACGTAGAAATTACGACGGGCCACCATCGAGTCTGGAGAAAGATTGGATGTACCAGCACCACAAGCAGGACTGGCTTACCTATCAAACACGCTACGTCGATTCCCGGAACTTCCGTGAGGCATTAAACGCTGGAGAGGGGCAATGACGCGTAGCACCAAACTCCGCATCGTGGTTGCTGTCTTCTTTGCCGGTCTGCTGGCGACGCCGATTGTCCTGAAGAAAAGATCCGCCCAAAAACAAACTCATCAGACTCCGTTCGACGCGAAGGCTTCCCTTGCCCAACATGGATTCTATCTGCAAGAGGTGTCCCATGACGCTGGCATCGATTTCGTTCACCAGGCCCCTATACTTGATGCAAAACTGGCGCACATCATGCCGCAGGTTGCCTCGATGGGTGCCTCAGTTTCGGTGGTAGATTTCGATCGTGATGGGTGGCCTGACCTGTATGTGACCGACAGCGCGATCGGAAGCAAGAATCGCCTGTATAGAAATATGCACGATGGCACCTTCAAGGATGTGGCTGAAGAGATGGGCGTGGCCAACGTCAACCAGGCAGGAACGGGCGTGTCCATGGGCGCTGTTTGGGGGGACTACGACAACGATGGCTACGAAGATCTATTTCTGATTAAGTGGGGGCGGCCTGAACTTTTTCACAACGAGAATGGGCATGGATTTCGCCGGGTGAGTGATGAAGCAAGCCTGCCTGCGTGGATCAACGCAAATACCGCGGTGTGGTTCGACTATGACGGGGACGGCCTGCTGGATTTGTTTGTGGGCGGATACTATCCGGAGAATGTCGACCTGTGGCATCTGGCCAACACGCGCATGATGCCGGACAGCTTCGAATACGCAAAGAATGGCGGGCGAAAGTATCTGTTCCATAATCTCGGTCATGGTCGGTTTGAAGAGGTGAGCGCAAAGATGGGAATCGACAGCCGTCGCTGGTCGCTGGCATCGGGTGCGGCGGACCTTAGTGGAACCGGCCATCCTGATTTATTTATTGCGAATGACTACGGCGTGTCCGAGTTCTACAGGAATGACGGCAAGCGCTTCCACGAAGTCGGTGAGAGCGCGGGCGTAGGATTCGCGCCGAAGAGCGGGATGAACGTTGCATTTGGCGATGTGTTCAATCAAGCTAAGCTTTCCATTTATGTATCGAACATCTCTGAGGGTGGCGTCTTGATACAAGGCAACAACCTATGGGTGCCGAAGGAAGACACTTCGGGCAATCAGATCAAATATGAAAATCTCGCGCGCGATCTGGGAGTAGAACTGGGAGGCTGGAGCTTCGGCGCACAGTTTGGCGATTTGAACAACGATGGTAACCTTGATCTGTATTTGACGAACGGATATGTTTCGCTGGATCGGAAGCGTAGCTACTGGTATGACTTTGCGAAGGTTGCCGGGGGCAATTCATCAATCATCGGCGACGCAAAAGACTGGCCTGCAATGGAGGGGCGCAGTCTTTCTGGATATCAGCAAAAACATCTGTGGCTGAATGATGGAGCAGGCAAGTTTGTGGATGTGGCGCAGATGGCAGGCGTTACGGATACCGAAGATGGGCGTTCGGTCGCCATGGCAGATCTTTGGAATAACGGTGCACTTGATGTGATCGTGGCGAACCAGCGCGGCCGATTGCTGCTCTACAAAAATACCGTGGCGTCGGAAAACCACTGGATCGGCTTCGACCTTGATGGGACAAATTCCAACCGCAGCGCGATCGGTGCGCAGGTAACGGTGAAGTGGAATGGCCAGGAACAGATGCAACAGATCTCGGGAGGCGGCGGATTCGCGTCAGAGAACGATAGGCGTCTGCATTTTGGTCTAGGCAGATCAGCAGCTATCGACGAAGTTCTCATTCATTGGCCGTCAGGTAAGATCCAGTCACTGAAGAAGGTCGCCGTTGACCAGATTCTGAAGGTGAAGGAACCCTCATGAGTACTCCTACGACAATCCATCCGCAGGAATTAGCGGCCCAGGATTCTTTGACGAGGCGGTTCTTTACCATGGAGAATCGCTTCATCCCCCCCATCTTCATCACATCGATTCTCCTGATGGGTCATTTTTCTTTCGGTATTCTTGAGAGTTGGACGAAGACGCTGCTTGCCATCGGCAGCAGTATCGTGGCGGAACTGATCCTTGGCCGCATGATGACGGGAAAATGGCCACACCTTGCGAGTGCCTATATTAGCGGGATCAGCGTCGGTATTTTACTTCGCTCGCCAGCATTGTGGCCTTATGTACTCTGCGCGGTCATCGCGATTACTTCGAAGTACGTGCTTCGAGTCAAAAATCGCCACATCTGGAATCCCTCAAACTTTGGCATCTGCGTCATGCTTTTTTTTGCGGCGGAGTCGGTTACAGCGTTGAGTATTCAGTGGGGCAACAGCCTCTGGGCGATGGCGGTGATCTGGTCGCTTGGATCAGTGATTATCTGGAGGTTGAAGCGCTTTCATATTTGCGCGGTGTATGTTATTTCCTTCCTCGCGTTTGCATTACTACGTTCATGGATCGTGGGTGACCCGTGGCAGTCGGAGATTGCTCCGGTCACAGGTCCCGAGTATCAGTTGTTTATCTTTTTCATGATTACGGACCCAAAGACAACAGTTCATACCGTGCGCGGTCAATGCCTGGTGGCCTTCCTGGTCGCAGCGGTGGAGATGGGCCTCCGTCTGGACCAGAGCATCTACGCGCCACTGTATGCCTTGTTCCTGGTGGGCCCCGTTGCCGTGCTGCTGGAGATATGGCTCAATTCGCGCCGGCAGACCACGATCCATTCAAACCCAGCGACAATGCTGGCTGACAGCCCCTCCGGGCGTTAGCGCTCTTGCCAAACGATTAGAGGAGTTTTTGATGCCATCACGTATGTTTCGTGTCTGTTGCCTATCTCTGCTTGCGGCGGTCCTTGTGTGCGGCTGCAAGTCCGGGACGGCACATGTCGATTTCAGAAGGTCGCATGAGGACGCCAGACAGGCTCTGCCAACTGGTGCGGATCGCGAAGCCGGAGGGCACCAGATGGCGACGGAAACGGCGCGCCCATCAGTACCGATTCAGTTCAGTGACGTTACCGCGTCAGCAGGAATCCATTTCCGGCATAACAATGGAGCGTTCGGGAACAAGTATCTCCCGGAGACGATGGGCAGCGGCGTCTGCGTGCTGGACTACGACAACGATGGATGGCAGGATGCTTTGTTCGTCCAGTCGATGGACTGGCCCGGACACAAGACCGGCAAATCAACAGCGGCGCTCTACCACAACAATCACGATGGAACTTTTACAGACGTAACACGCGGTTCGGGCCTGGACGTCGAGGTGTATGGTTTGGGATGCGCGGTCGGCGATTTCGACAACGATGGGCATGACGACATCTACATCACTGCTGTTGGTGGAAGTCACCTATTCCGAAACCTTGGCAACGGCAAGTTTTCAGATGTGACCGCGAAGGCGGGTGTGAGTAGTCCGGGATTTGCGACCGGCGCGGTGTGGTTCGACTACGACAACGACGGCAAGCTCGATCTGTTTGTTTCGCATTATGTGGATTGGTCCATAGCTGCGGATCAGAACTGCTCGCTCGACGGAAAGCATAAGTCCTACTGCACTCCGGAGGCCTACAAGGGGGAGAGCGCAACGTTGTTCCATAACCGTGGCGACGGAAAATTTGAGGACGTCACGAAGAAGGCCGGGCTCTCCGATCCGTCGAGCAAGTCCCTGGGCATCGCGTTGATCGATTTCGACGAGGATGGATGGATGGATCTCTTCGTCGCAAACGACACACAGCCTAACAAGCTGTATCGCAATAATCACGATGGAACATTTACTGAGAGTGCTTTCTCGTCGGGCGTTGCCTTTAGTGATGCCGGCAAGCCTCGTGCTGGAATGGGCGCGGATGCAGGCGATTACGATCACTCCGGCCGACTGAGTCTGCTCATCGGGAACTTCACCAATGAGAGCCTGTCCCTGTATCACAACGATGGCTCTGGACTCTTTACCGATAAGTCCACGAACGCCGGCATCAGCGCTCCCTCGGCCAGTTCATTGACGTTCAGCACATTTTTCTTCGACTATGATCTGGATGGACTGCCGGATATCTTTGCGGCGAATGGGCATGTGGCAGATGACGTCAGTGTGACGCAACCGACAGTGCACTATGCCGAGCCCGCACTGTTATTCCGGAATCGAGGATCTGGTCGCTTCGAGGATGTCTCGAACAAAGTTGGTCCGGCTCTCAAGCAACCAGTGGTGGGGCGTGGCGCGGCTTATTTGGATTACGACAATGATGGAGACCTTGATCTGCTCATCACGTCGTCGAGCGGCCCAGCGCGTCTGCTGCGGAATGACCATGGCAACCAAAATGACATGCTGCGCGTAAAAACCGTGGGCGTGAGATCCAATCGGGATGGAATTGGCGCGAAGGTAACGGTGCGCATGGCGAATGGCAGCCGCATGTCAGCCATGGTAAAGAGTGGATCGAGCTATCTTTCACAGAGCGAGTTGCCGCTGACCTTTGGGCTTGGGAAGCCTTTTGAGAGCAAGACGGTTACGGTTGAAATCGTCTGGCCTCGCGGCAAACGGGAAACAATCTCGGACGTGAAGGCAAACCAGGAAATTATACTGAAGGAGGGTAGCGGAATGGTTTCATCTACGCCCATCTTGTTTTCGCCTCATAGCATACCAGCACACTAATATTGGGTGACGCGCGGGCCTTACATCACACCGCGTAAAAACCGGAGCGTTGCAGCATGTCGTCAATCGCTTCTGCCGTAACATCTACTTTCCATGCGGACTGCTTTAAATCGTCCGCGTTCACCGGGTACCAGTGATTGCGTGGCGAAGCGCAGAGGCCGGCGACATCGAAAGGTTCGATCGCGGTGTGAACTTGCTGCACGAAGATAGCTGTATCTTCTTTGGAGATGCCAACCGCAGCCTGATTGCATAGGGCCTCTATGGAGGGGCCGAAGCGCGGATGCGTATGCAAAAGGAACGCCTGCGCCAGATGTGGTTTTCCTAGTCGACGCACGCTCTCTGAGTAACTAGCCGCAGCGAAATAGAGTAACGAAACGGCGCGGAAAGCATCGAAGTTATCCATGGTGGCATAGAGTGCCCCGATAAGTCGATCGGTTGAGAGAAGTTCTCCGTCGGTCGCTGTCGCGTAGCTCTGTAGTTCGCTGGTAAAACTGGGTTGCTTCCAGTGCCGCTCCAGTATGTTCGCCATACGACTGACGCCGAGAAGTACGAGCGGAAAGCCCGAGGACAACAGCGGATCGACAAAACCGGCGCACGACGGCAGCAAAGCCCAGCGCTCGCCATGTATGGCGGCGCTGCGAAAGCCGAGACTAGGAATGTAGGAGAAGGGCTGCTCAAGAGTCGCTGTTACAAACTGCTCGCGCAACGCGGGGATTCGATCCTGCAGTCGCTGCCAAGCTGAGGCTTTCTCTATGAGGTTGAGATGCCGGTCAGCAGTCTTTGTGGCAACGACACCAGCGCTGGTGATGCCGTTATTGAAGCGCAGCACCCAGATCCAACCTCCGTCAAAGACGTGATGGACAGCGGCATCATCAACGGGGTACGGCGGCTCTTCCTTGTCGAAAGGGGCAATCTCATCCAGGCGTGTGACGCCGCGGAAATGGCTGTAGAGGGCCTGCGTTGCAGGCATGTGCGGGAGCGGCGCTTCGGAAAGATTGAGCAGATGATGGAGACAGCCCCGAGGGCCTGTAGCGTCGACGACAAACTGTGCGTGGAAATGCACGGGTTGTAGACGACGTTCCCCGCAGAGTTCGACGTGCGTACCTGCATCGAGAATTCGATGCAGATTGACTTCGTCGTAGTAAGTAACGCCAAGACGTTGCGCTTCGCAAACCAGGTAATGATCGAAGTCCGCGCGATACCAGTGTGTATCGGCGATGGCATTGTGCGGGCTTGCTGCTACGAGCATTTGCTGGTCGATGCGAATCGTGTCTGGGGCGTCAAGCTTGTGATGAAAAAAGGAGAAGCCGCGCTTCAGCCCACAGGCAACTTCGGGATATTGCTGTTGCCAGGAACCCCACTTGGTAAAGGGTAGTAATGCAGGCAGATCATAGCGCGTCGCAAGCTCTTCGAGCAGAAGATTTGAGAGGGGTGTCGAAGACTCTCCAATCACCATGCGTGGATGTGTGCCGCGCTCGATGAGGACGACGGAGTGACCAAGCCGACGCGCAATCATGGCAAGTATCGAGCCGGCGAAACCTGAGCCGACGATGGCGAGATCGTAGACTTCGCTCATGGTTCCCTTTGGCAATGAGCGCAGGCAATGACGGATTGGAGTGATTGAGTGAGGTTGCCGTGCCCGAGGCGAGCAATTCGTTCGATCCGGCAATACGCGCAGGTGGCAATACGCTCTATCTCCCACAAGTCCGCAAAGAGACGGCCTCGCTTGAGAGCTAGTCCATAGTCGACCGCCTGCTCGTAGGTTCGGAGGGTAGGAGGCGCGAAGGCTCCGTCCTGTTGAAGGATCTCCATGGCCCCGTTTCCTGCGCGGGTGGGGATGAGCGTGACGGCGGTTGCACCACAGTCGAAGGCGAAGTCGACAGAGTGCTGCGCCCACTGTAGCGCTTCGTCGCGAGGAACAAAAGGAGGCTGGACCAGAATAAAGACGCGGAGATCGATGTCTTGCTTGCGAAGGCTTTCCGCAGCAGCCGCAAACTGCTTGAGCGTAACGCGCTTGTTCAATTTCTCCAACGCCTCGGGATGCGTGGTTTCGAGGCCCATGGCAACTTCGAGCTGCCCGGAGAGGAGCTCGCGGAAGCGAAGGCACTGTTCGCCAATAAGGGCAGGGTGGCTTTCAACGATCACGCGCTCGAACGGCCTCAACAACGCTGCAATTGCGGGATAGTCTTCCGGAGGGATGGCATGAATATCAAAGAAGCTGCCGCTGTTGTAGAGCTTAATGTGACGGGCCGGTGGAAGCTGCTGCAACGCAAACTGGATCTGCTCCGGGATGGCTCCGAGAGGTACGGGGTCGACAAGTGTGTTCTGCCAGAGATCACACATCACGCAGTGCCATGGGCACTCACGATTGGTAAGAAGCACGGTTGAAACCGAGACCCTCTCTCCTGAAGGCAGAGGCTCATGCTCGGCCAGAAAAGCATATGGCCGGCGAGGATCGAGACGGGTGCGAGGCGGTCGGTGACCGACGATCCATTGATCCCGCTCAGACGAGCGCTGCGGATAGATCAACTGCTGCTGCGTGGTCATAGATACCGATACCGGGAGAGAAATTGCCTGCGGTATTCCATCTCTGATTGCGGCATGGTATGGCGCATCTTTTGTTCAGAGATGGCCCCGTGCTGAAAGCGCCGCTTCGGGAAGACCGGCATGGCCAAGCCGGTAAGACGTGCGATGCCCTTGGAAACGATCTCCCCTTTCAATTCGTACAAACGCTCGACACTATAGTCGGTAAGTTTGATGAAGGGGATCGACTCGGCTATGGCAATCACTGCGGTGCGGGTATAAGGACTGAAAGCACGAAAGCCAAAACGTTGTGCTGGCCCGTAGGTGCGTGTGCAGGAACGGCTGAGTCCCCCACTGTAGGTGAGTGAATGCTTGATCTTGCCGACACCCCAGCCCTCCTGGTAGAGCATGGCATTGTGGACGACGCTGCGGATGGTCAGTTCAGGATTCTCTTCGATGGGATAGTCCTTCAGATTTTCGTCTC
>JBDTDX010000363.1:0-4569 GCA_039922815.1 Granulicella sp. | reverse complement strand
GTAAGGTCGCGGTTCTCGGAGCGGGCACCATGGGCTCGCGCATCGCCGCGCACATTGCCAATGCAGGGGTGCCGGTGGTCCTGCTGGACATTGTCCCTGCCGGCATTTCTTCCGACGCGCCAAAACTCGAACGCAACAAGATCGTCCTCGCTGCTATCGAGGGATTGAAGAAATCCAAGCCCGCAGCCTTCTATACAGCGGACGCAGCGCGCCTCATTGCACCGGGCAACTTTGAGGACGACCTTGCGTTGGTGGCAGACTGCGACTGGATCATCGAAGTGGTTGCCGAGAATCTTGACATCAAGCGAGCCCTGCTTGATCGCGTGCAACAGCATCGCCGGGCGGACGCGATTCTGAGTACTAACACCAGTGGCATCCCTATCGCGAGCATTGCCGCTGGCCTTTCGCAGGAGACGAAGCCACATTTCTTTGGTACACACTTTTTCAATCCACCGCGCTATATGCGCCTGCTCGAAATTATTCCCACGAGCGATACGGACGCTGATGATGTGGCAACGATCACGCGCTTCTGCGACAAGCGTCTGGGAAAGACGGTGGTGCCCGCGCACGACACGCCGAACTTCATTGCCAACCGCATTGGCACCTTCTCGATGGGTAACGCGATTCGGCTGATGATGGAACAAGGGCTCACCATTGAAGAGGTGGATGCGCTTACTGGCTCTGCACTTGGGTGGCCGAAGACTGGAACTTTTCGCCTCGGCGATCTGGTCGGCGTCGATGTGCTCGCGCATGTTGCGACTAACTTTGCGGCACACGCGGAACGCATCCACGACGAGCGCCAGGAGGTGACGCTCGCGCCGTTCATCACGAAGATGCTCGAGAACAAATGGCTCGGCGATAAAGTGGGGCAAGGGTTTTATAAGAAGGTTGGCCGCGACGAGCAGGGGCGCGATCTGCGTCAGGTCCTCGACTGGCAGACGCTTGAGTACCATCCCAGCACCCGCCCGAAGTTTCCGGCGATTGAGATGGCGAAGAACGTCGAGCAGACCGGCGCTCGTATCGCGCAGCTGCTCCATGGCGATTCGACGAAGGATAAAGCTGCTGCTTTTTATTGGCCGCTACTCACGGAACTCTTCACCTACTCTGCCAATCGCGTGCCGGAGATTGCGAACAGTATCGTTGCTATCGATCAGGCCATGAAGACCGGCTTCAACTGGGAGCTTGGCCCCTTTGAGATGATGGATGCCGCAGGCGTCCGCGTCACGAGCGATAAGATGCGCGATGATGGTTTGCCTATCGCTGCTAACGTCGAGAAGCTGCTGGCAGTAGGTGAGAGCTGGTACAGAGATGATCCTGCGACCCCATCGGGCCGCCAGTATTTTGATCCTGTCACGGTTACCTATAAGCCGGTCCCGATTGCTGACGGCGTCACCAGCCTCGCCGTAATCAAGAAGGCCAACGGCGTTGTTCGCAGGAATCCTGGCGCTTCTGTCATTGATCTTGGCAACGGTGTTGCGGCGATTGAGCTGCACTCGAAGATGAATGCGCTTGGCGACGACATCGTTTCGCTCATCACGCAGACGCTCAAGCCAGCGAGCCAGCAGGTTGCGGACTTCGAGGCCTTCGTCATCACTGGCGATTCCGTCAACTTCTCCGTTGGCGCGAATCTGATGCAGCTTCTGCTTAGCGTTCAGGATGAAGAGTGGGACGAGGTTGAGCTTGCTGTCCGCGCCTTCCAGAACATGACGCAGGCCATCAAGTTCTGCCCGCGCCCAGTCGTGGTTGCGCCGTACGGTATGTGCCTTGGCGGCGGGGTTGAGATCAGTCTTCACGCGGCTGCGCGCCAGCCTCATGCTGAGCTCTACATGGGCCTCGTCGAAACTGGCGTCGGACTTATTCCCGGCGGTGGCGGCTGCAAGGAGATGTTGTTGCGCTCCATCGAAGCTGGGTCCAGCATTCGTCCCGATGCGCGCGGCGAGGGCGTCGAGATCTTCGAAGCTCTCAAGAAGAACTTCGAGACGATAGCCAAGGCTGCCGTCTCCACCTCCGCTGCCGATGCCCGCGCGCTTGGATTTCTGCGCCCGTCGGATGCGATCACCATGAACCGTGACCGCCTGTTGACCGACGCGAAACAGAAGGCCCGCGCGCTTGCCGACACTGGCTACACAGCGCCCGTGCCGCGCGCGGATATTCCTGCGCCGGGAGAGTCCGTGCTCGCCACGCTCAAACTTGCGGTGTGGACGATGCGGGAAGCCCAGTTCCTCTCCGACCACGATGCCAAGGTCGCCAACTGGGTCGCCTACGCGCTGAGCGGCGGCAAAATTACGGCTGGCACCCTGGTCACCGAGCAGTATCTGCTCGACCTGGAACGCGAAGCCTTCCTCTCACTCTGTGGCGAAAAGAAGACGCAGGAGCGCATCGCCTTCACGCTCAAAACCGGCAAGCCCTTGAGGAACTAGGAGCCATCATGAACGAAGTTGTCATCGTCTCCGCAGTCCGTACCGCTATCGGAAAAGCTCCCCGGGGGACGCTGCGCACCACCCGGCCTGACGACCTTGCCGCCATCGCGATCAACGGTGCGCTCGACCGCATTCCGCAGCTTGATAGGGCAGAGATTGAAGACGTTATCCTCGGCTGCGCCATGCCCGAGGCAGAGCAGGGAATGAACGTTGCCCGCGTCGCCAGCTTTCGTGCCGGACTGCCGGTTACGACCTCTGCTATGACGATTAATCGCTACTGCGCCTCCGGGCTGCAATCCATTGCGCTTGCCGCCGATCGCATTCGTGGTGGTGGGGCCGAGGTGATTCTTGCTGGCGGCGTCGAGAGCATGTCCTACGTCCCCTTCGGCGGCAATAAAATCTCGGTCAATCCCTGGCTGGTGGAGAACTATCCCGGCAGCTACATGTCCATGGGGCTTACCGCCGAGCGCGTTGCTGCTCACTACGGCATTACCCGTGAACAGCAGGACCAGTTCGCCTTCGACTCTCATCAGAAGGCACTTGCCGCTATCGCCGCTGGGCGCTTTGACGATGAGATTGTGCCTGTTGAAGTGGTGTCCTCGCGGATTTGTAGCAAAGGGAGGAACAAATCTACTACAGAGATCTTCAAACAGGACGAAGGGCCTCGTGCGGATACTTCGCTCGAAGCTCTCGCTAAGCTCAAGGCTGTTTTTCATGCGAAGGGAACGGTCACGGCAGGGAACTCCTCGCAGACTTCGGATGGGGCTGCCGCTGCAGTGGTTATGTCCCGCTCTCGCGCGGATGCTCTCGGGATCAAGCCGCTGGGCCGCTTCATTGCTTTTGCCTATGCGGGTTGCGATCCTGAAGAGATGGGTGCTGGGCCCATCTACGCCATTCCCAAGGTTCTCAAGATGGCTGGCTTAACGCTCGACCAGATCGATCTTATTGAGCTTAACGAAGCCTTCGCTGCGCAGTCGCTCGCAGTCATCAAGGTTCTCGGTATTGACCCCGTAAGGCTCAATGTTAACGGGGGTGCTATCGCCCTTGGTCACCCGCTCGGCTGCACGGGCGCGAAGCTCACTGCCACGCTCTTGCGTGAGATGCCCCGCCGCAATGCTAAATACGGTATGGTCACGATGTGTGTTGGTGGCGGCATGGGTGCTGCTGGGATTTTTGAAAGTGTAAATTGAGTGCGAGGTGCCGATGCGCTTTTTTTTGAAATTACTTGTGCTGCTCTCCGTAGGAGGCTCAGCAATTTCCTTAGTCGCTCAGTTTCCTCTGAAATTACATGGGCGGGTAGTTGACTCAGAAGGAGCTGCTATAGCACGGGCTCATATTTTCCTTCGAGCGGATACGTCAGGTGGATTAACGGAACCAAGCATTGATCGCACTCTGACTACAAACTCAAAAGGTTTCTTCGATTTGACGATGAGTTCAGGGTTCTATGATCTCTGCGTGTTTGCGAATGACTTTACTCCGACGTGCCGCAAGTTTTTTATAAAGGGCAACCTCGATCAGAAATTCCAGTTGAATGTGGATTCTGAAGTATCGAAGCGAATTGCAGATAAGTTTTAAAGAGGATCCAAGATGACAGTCCAAATGAAAATCCCCGGCGGTTCCTTCCTTATCTCCGATCCCACTCCTCAAGACTGTTTCTTCCCTGAGGACTTCACTGAAGAGCATCGCCAGATTGCGAAGACGACCAATGACTTCGCTATGAACGAGGTCGTTCCTGCCTCGGACGCCATTGAGGCCAAGGACTTTGCGGTTACGCGCCGATTGATCAAAGAAGCTGCTGATCTCGGGCTGACTGCCGTTGATGTTCCTGAGGAGTATGGCGGGTTGGAGATGGACAAGATTACCTCGGCCATCATCGCGGACAACATCGCCAAGCAGGGTAGCTTTTCCGTTGCTTTCTCCGCGCATACCGGCATCGGCACGCTGCCTATCGTCTGGTACGGAACGCCGGAGCAGAAGCAGAAGTATTTGCCGAAGCTCGCCGACGGCACCTTTATTGGAGCCTATGCGCTCTCGGAATCGACCTCGGGCTCGGATGCGTTGAATGCCCGCACTCGTGCTGTGCTCGCCGAAGACGGCCAGAGCTACACGCTCAACGGCGAGAAGATGTGGATCTCGAATGCTGGCTTCG
>JBDTDX010000362.1:0-4798 GCA_039922815.1 Granulicella sp. | reverse complement strand
TGGCCAAGCTCTACAAGAAGCCCATCGCGGCCCACCACTCCGATCGCTACCGCCGCCACACCACCTCCGAAGCCGTCTCCCGCCAGGCCGAGCATATCCGCCAGACCCGTGGCCGCAAACGCATCTCCACCACCCTTGGCCATCAGTACGATCTCGACGAGGTCTTCGACGACCTCAACGTCCGCTTCTTCCACGGACTGCTAGGCCGCCCAACGCTCACCTGGAGCGCCCACGTCGCCCGCCGCATGCTCGGCCATTACGACGCCGCACATAACACCATCGTCGTCAGCCGCGTCTTCGACCGTCCCGACACACCCCGCTGCGCCATCGAATACCTGCTCTACCACGAGATGCTCCACCTCAAGCATCCCGTCCGGGTCAAGGCTGGACGCCGCTGCGTCCACTCGAAAGAGTTCCAGGCCGAAGAGCGCCTCTTCCCCCAGCTCGACGAAGCCAAGGCCTACCTCAAACGCATCTAGCCGATCTAGGTAGTCGCTTCGGCCCTGATGAGGCGTGTCCCGATCCAGAGCCGCCGCAACCACTCCAGAAGAACTCCCACGCTCAGCAGCAACAGCGACCGGTGCAGCAACAGCGCATACCAACTCTGCCGCCGCTGCGAGAAGACGGCATGAGCCGACCTCAAGTGCAGTTGCACACCGTGCAATCTTGCAGCCATACTCAAATCTGCGAGGTCACGGTACTCCGTCAATCGTCCCGACCGCGTATCGATCAGGAAATAGTGCATCTCGAGCTTCTCCGTCATATCGCTCCGACCAAGCAACAGATCGCCACTGACCTGTAACTCCGTCACAGCATACCGATGAGCGTAGCGAATACTCGGATGTTCACTGAGTCCCATAGAGATATAACCGCTCTGCCAGTCGCGGCTCATCGAGAGTACGTACCCATTCGGCAGGCTACCGACCTCCACATCACCCCTGCTTGGCTCAGGCGCGGAGATGCCACCAAAGAAACTCGACACCATCAGCACCGTGACCATTCCGGCAACGCAGGCAAACGGAAGCACGATACTGAGCGAAAGAAAGCGGGATCGAAGCTTTGGCTGATTGCGCGTTCTCCAAAGTGCAACGAGCGATAGCAGCAACGCAAGGGCCGATGCAATCGAGTAAAGCAGAGAGAACTGGAAATATAGGGCTCTCGTAGTCGCGCCCAGTCCCATCAGAAACATACGAGGAACAATACCACCTCTTTGTGAACTGGCGATGCAGTCCGAGGATTGGAATTTCTCGACATTTCTATGATTCTTGTCAATCCTTGACTACCGTCGTGCTACGATTTCCGCGCAGCAAAAGAAGTGCGTACGCCGATGCGATCCCCCTGCTCGGGCTCTTCATAGGCAGAACCGTGCTTCCCGCATAGCCGTCAGGTTGCACATCTCACTTTGAGGTTCTTCCATGTCGCTGTTCAAACGTGCTGTCGCCGAATTCTTCGGAACCTTCTGGTTAGTCTTCGGAGGCTGCGGTGCCGCAGTCATCGCCGCCGGCTATCCTAACCTGGGCATTGGCTTCGTCGGAGTCGCGCTCGCCTTCGGCCTAACCCTGCTCACCATGGCCTTCGCTATCGGACACATCTCCGGCTGCCACCTCAACCCTGCCGTCTCCGTCGGCCTCGCCGTCGGCAAGCGCTTCCCTTACTCCGAACTCTTGCCCTACATCGTCGCCCAGGTTGTCGGAGCCATCGCCGGGTCAGGCGTACTCTATGTCATAGCCAGCGGCAAACCCGGCTTCTCGCTCAGTGGCGGTTTCGCCTCGAACGGCTACGGCGCGCACTCGCCCGACGGCTACTCGCTACTCGCCTGCTTCGTCGCCGAGGTCGTCCTCACGGCCTTCTTCCTCCTCATCATTCTCGGTGCCACCGACCACCGCGCACCCAAGGGATTCGCCCCCATCGCCATCGGCCTTGGCCTCACGCTGATTCACCTCATCAGCATTCCCATCACCAACACCTCCGTCAATCCTGCTCGCAGCATCGGTCCTGCGGTCTTTGTCGGAGGCTGGGCGCTCAGTCAACTCTGGCTCTTCCTGGTAGCTCCCATTCTTGGAGCAGTCCTCGGCGGCATCATCTCGCTCACCTTCTTCTCTGCTCCGCAGGAGGCGATCCGCGAACAAATGGCCGTCGAAAACTAGATCGCAGGGCCGGTCAGCCACAATCGCCTGACCGGTCTTCTGCTCACCAGAAACCCATCCTCACACCCGCTCTGTATGATGGGTAAGAATGTCCGGCGGGAACTCTCCCGGCCGGCGATCATGCCAAGACACAGCTGGCTTTGATTTCCTCTTGAACCTACGCCCTGTGTACCTGCCGCACTCATACAATGAAGGGCCGATTCTTGAGCGTTCATCTCGTCAATCCCAGCGACAATTCGTTTGGCACCGCAGTGATCACACCGCGTTGGCTCTTCGTTCTTGCAGCAGCCACCCCGAAATCGGCTGGCGATCCCATCCTTGTGGATGAGTCCATCGAGCAGATCGTTCCTGAAACCATCCAGCCCGGCGATATCGTCGGCGTCAGCGTCCATACCGGCAATGCCCTGCGTGGTTACGCAGTGGGTCGTATGGCACGCGAACGCGGCGCCACCGTCATCTATGGCGGCATTCATGCCACTCTTTTCCCGGAAGAACCCTTCGAACTGGGCGAAGCCAACGCCGTCGTCACCGGCGATGGCGACATTGCCTGGGGTAAGGCCGTCAACGACTGCGTCGCTGGCAAGCTCGGCAGAATCTACGCCGGTGGCCGCATCGATGGAGACCAGTTCCTCGCCGCTCGCTGGGACCTGATGCGTACTGAAAAATATATGTGGGCCTCGGTGCAGACCATCCGCGGATGCCCGAAGCACTGCTCTTTCTGCAGCGTCTGGCGCACCGACGGCCAGCAGCCCCGGCAGCGCAGGTTCCAAAGCGTCATCGACGAGATCGTGAATCTCCGTCGCATCGGCTTCCGTTTCATCGCCCTGGCCGACGACAACTTCTACCCCGTCACGCTGACCGACCTGCGGCTGGCCCGCGAGCAGAATAACGAGGCTAAGCTTGCCGAACTGACTGCCATCCGCGCCGAGCGCTTCCAATTGATGGAAGAGTTGGCCAAACTGCCCAAGGACATGGTCTTCTTCACCCAGATCACGATGGAGGCTGGCGAAGATGGCGAGTATCTCGACGCCATGCGCAAGGCCAACATCAAGGGCGCGCTGGTAGGCGTCGAAGCGGTTACGCCGGAAGGGCTTAAGGCTGTCTTCAAGGACTGGAACAAATCCGGCGACGCGCTTGCCGAACAGCTCCAGACCTTCAAGAAGCACGGCGTCCACGTTCTTGGCTCGTTCATCTTCGGCCTGCCAACCGACAGGCCAGCCACCTTCGACGCCACCGTCGATATGGCTCTCCGTGCTGGCGTCACCTTTGCCCAGTTCGTCATGATGACCCCATTTCCCGGCACCGTCGACTTCGGTAAATGGGAGAAGGAGCAGGCTAAATCGCCCACCCTCGTAGGCGACGTCCCCATCACTCGCTACTGGCTCATTCCCACAGCGGTCCGCCCCAAGATGTTTACGCCCCACCCCACCATGAGTTCGGCGGAGATCAGCGATCGCACCCAGAAGGTATGGGATCGCTTTTACGATTGGAGCTCAGTCTGGAAACGCTCCGACTGCGTGCCCAACCTTCGCGCCAGGGTAGCCTTCATCTTTCTTTCGAAGCTGTACCGGCAGATGTATGCAGGAACCGGTATCTCGACCGATAGCGCCCGCCGCAAGAAGTCCAAGAGAACAGCACGGTGGATGGCCGCGCAATGCAAGCGCCTCTTTCAGGCGAAACCGATGCCGGATCTGCAGTCTCCGGCGTGGGAACTTGCCTACGCATCAGCACCCGCAGGGGCAGGGCCTGGGCCAGCATTTATGAGAGGTCTGAACTCCAAAGAGGCAGCCGGGCCGTTCAACGTACTCTCCGGAGACTGAATCCCATTCGTCAGGCCCACGGCAGTCTAGGGTGCCCCGCAAACCTTAAACTGTCGTGGCAACTTTCTCGCTATGGGCAACAACAGCACGCCGATGTGTCACCAGCATCACAATCACGCCCACAATGATCGAACCGACCGCCGCGACCTGCGCGTTGCTCATACCCCAGTAGATACGCGGGTTGATCCGCACAAACTCAACTAAAAATCTTCCCACGCCGCTCAGAACGAGATAAAGCCCCGTAAGCCAGCCAAGCGGCCTGGTCTTCGCGCCAAGCCGCCACAGCAGCCAAGCCAGCGCGAGCGAAAACAGCAACTCGTAGACCGGCGTCGGCTGTACCAGATTGGTCGTCGGCACCAGCGCGTCGGGCCTCATGTGCACCCCCCACGGCAGCGTCGTCACGATTCCGTAGTCGCCATCGCCACTGGTCAGGCAGCCGATGCGTCCCACCCCGTAGCCGATTGCGGCTGCCGGAGCCGCCAGATCGAGCATTCGAATCGCTCCAACCTTCGCCACTCGGCCTTGATACATCAGCATCAAAATCCCCGCCAGCATCCCGCCGAACCACGCGAACCCCGCCTGAAACCAATGCAGAAAGCCCACCAGCACGTCGAGCGGATGATGCCATCCCGGCGCGACGATCTCGCGCATGGCAAACCGAAGGTCGGCAAGGCTCTGGAGTTCGTGCCAGGTCTTCGCGCCCAGCACTCCAGCCACGACCACCAGTGCAACCACGTTCAGAGCGTCGGCATTGATACCGTGTCGAACAAAATTTTTATGCAACGCGATCGTTGCGGCAACCGCTGCAAGCCACAACAGCAGACCGAAGGT
>JBDTDX010000361.1:0-6406 GCA_039922815.1 Granulicella sp. | reverse complement strand
ATCCATCCGGCCCAGAGCGAAAGGTTCTGGCCAGCCCCGATGTTGATAGCCCCCGCAATATGCGCTCCGCCGAAGGCTTCCGGACGGCGCAGATCGATCACCGTGACCGCTTCGTCGCGAAGCAGCTCCGCAACCTGGGCGGCCGAGAGTGCCTTGTCGCCTGGAAGCCTCGCAACACTCACAGCACCTTTGGAATTGAGCGCCTTCATGCGTGGGTAGTACGACGGCATGGGAGGGACACTCGCGATAATCTCTCGTACAAACGCGTCTTTCTCCAGCTTGAACAAGGGCTGAATCAGCCGCTCATAACCGAGCGTTGATTCCGCTCGTTCGCTGATCCCGGCGCCGCATAAGGACCCTGCGCCATGACCGGGATACACCTGCACCCCATCCGGTAGAGAAGCGATGCGTTCGTGAAGGCTCACATAGAGATCATCGGCAAGTTGCTGTTTGGCATCTTCGCCCAACAGGTCCGGGCGACCGAGAGATCCTACAAAGAGAAAGTCTCCACTAAAGAGCGCTAACGGCTGTGAACTGTCCCGCCCCTCTTCATAGACAACAAAGCTCAAATGCTCGGGAGTGTGGCCCGGTGTATGCAGTGCCATCACACGCAGCTTGCCGACCCGCAGCGTGTCTCCGTTACGCAGCGACCGGTGTTCCATACTGTAGCGGTAGGGCTCCTCATCATAAGCGCTGACGGCAAGTTGAGCGTGAGTGGCCTCCGCCAGGGCAAACGCACCGGAGGCGAAATCGGCATGGATGTGTGTCTCCGTCACGTACTTAATTGCAAGCCCCTCCTCCCGCCCGTACTCCACATACCGGTCGAAATCACGCATGGGATCGATGACAACGGCCTCTCCCTCGGACGAAAGAACGTAAGAATACTGGGCTAGCCCTGCCACTTCGAATTGCTTGATCTTCATCGTCTTTTCCGCCCTGCCAACGCCTCAAATTCGCGCCGGCTTTTCTTCACTTCTCTGCTGCACACCAGATCGCAAAGCTTGAAAACCATCGGATCGCTGATTGCATAGAAAATGGATGTGCCTTCTCGCCTGCGGCCAACGAGCCCGGCATCAGTGAGTATCTGTAGATGCTTGGAGACATTCGGCTGGTTCCCATCTAGTTCGGCAACCAGTTCACCGACGGATTTCTCCCCTGCCGCCAATTCTTGAAGGATGCGAAGGCGATAAGGTTCGCCCAGTGTGCGAAAGCGCCGCGCCACCAGATCGAGCATCTGTTCGCTCATCACCTGCTCTGCCATGATTTTTGGTATATCACTCTAGAAGCATATAGTCTACCTAGGAATAAGAGGCGTCCATGAAATCTCGTTTGATCGACGTACGCGAGTACCCCGAATTTGCCGAAGGCCATATCGAAGGCGCTGAACTCGTGCCGCTGGGAACGCTGGACCGGGCCAGTGAGGGTTGGGACCGCGCCGAATCCCTCACACTCGTCTGCCGCACTGGACGGCGGGCCGAACAAGCCAGGCAAACTCTGGCCGCAAAAGGCTTCCAGGGACTCAGCGTGCATGAGGGCGGCATCGAAGCATGGAGCAGAGACGGTAAACCGCTCCTCGTTGCCGCGCACAGACCGTGGTCGATGGAGCGTCAGGTCCGTGTCGGGGCGGGCTCCCTGGTACTCACCTTTTTCGGCCTTGGCTTGCTTACGTCGAAAAAGTTTTTCCTCGGAGCAGCGCTCGTAGGCGCAGGTCTCATCTACGCAGGCGTCACCGACAATTGCATGATGGCTTCCGTCCTCGGCCGTATGCCCTGGAACGATCCCGGCAAAGCGAACACATGATTTTGGCGGCAAGCGCAGGTGGCCTGAAGATCGACGTACCCGTCGGCTCTCGCAACGCCAACCCCTCTCTTATTCTGAAGATGTGTTCCTCTCCAGAATCGACGAGCTCACAGCCCAACCCTCTCGATGACGATCACCTATATCAGTACCAAAAAAATCGTCTACCAGTCGGCCATACCCAACTAATGAGAAGTGCGATTATCGGGACTGATCAAGGTGTGCTTTGGTCTCGTAAGAAAGCGACAGAGAGGAGACGCCGCGACCGGGCTGGGTGAGACGGATGCAACGCAAACAGGGCGACTTCTGGGGCGCGCAGTACCTTTCACTATCTATATACTCAACCCCGAAAGCGATAGTAAGCGGACGCGCGAGGAGACCATTATGAAGAGACGCGACTTTGTCAAAATCGGTATGCTTTCGACTCCATCGATCATGCTGGGGCAAATATCTCGAGTGCAAGCGGACAGCAGAGTTGTTCCAGCGGATACGGATCGTTCCAACGAAACCCATACGCTGGGCTTCAGCAAAATGCTTTTTAAAGTCTCCTCTGCCGACACGAATGGGGAGCTGTTCATCCTGGAGCATGAAAACCTGGTCAGGGGAGGACCGTATCGTCATGTGCATCCTGCCCAGGATGAATGGCTTTACGCGATGGCCGGAGAGTTTCGCGTGGAGATAGGCGATCAGAAGCTCACGCTGAAGGCCGGCGACTCCGTGCTGATGCCGCGAAAGGTTCCTCATGTCTGGGCACAAACATTGGACACCCCCGGCAAACTCCTCATTGCGTTTACGCCGTCAGGAAAGATGGAAGAGTTCTTCCGTGATTTCGGGAAAACAGGCAAGATGCCTACTGAAGCCAGTGTTGTGAAGGCTTACGGTCTTGAACGAATAGGCCCTCCACTGAGCCTCTGACTTGCCCTTGCTTGTCCTCACAAGTCGGCTTCTCGTCAGCAACAAAACAAATCCGGAAGAGCACCTCTTGTGCTTCCTTCTGTCGCTGCAAATTTGCCACGACAGCACTACAAAATTAAGTGCTACTTTGGCTTCACAATCGCACCACCGAAACAAAACTGTGATGAAATGAGAGTCCGGATAGAGGGACAACCAACGTGGCCTTGAGAAAACTGAAAGTAGCAGCCGCACTGTGTGCAATAGGTGCAATGGGTGCAGTATCGCTGGCGCAAACGCCGAGCGCAAAGTCGCAGCGTTCACCCATCGTCGTGGTCATCAGTTTGGACGCCTTCGGAGCATCGCTCCTTGACCAGCCACTGTTACCCGTACCAACCCTCCATGCCCTCATGAAAAGCGGCACCTACGCCAGCAGCATGCAGCCCGTGAACCCCACCGTCACCTGGCCCAACCACACCAGCATGGTCACCGGCGTCGCCCCCGCAAAGCACGGCCTCATCGCCAACGGCCAGATCACTGGCCAGAGAACTGGCAAGATCCCCACCGTCGAGTTCCATGCGGACAAGACCGCGCTCGTACGCGTCCCCACCGTCTATGACCGTGCCCACGAAGCCGGCCTCACCACCGCCGAGATGGACTGGGTCGCTATCGAGAATGCAAAATCCATCGACTGGAGTTTCTTCGAGCAGCCCAAAGCCACCTCGCCGCTCATCAAGGAGATGCTCGCCGACGGAGCGCTCACACAATCCGATCTGGACAACTTCAGAAAAGCGTCGCAGCCCTTCCGCGATCGCTTCTACACACAGGGCGCAGTCTTTGCCATCAAACATCACCATCCCAACCTCGTGCTGCTGCACCTGCTTTCGCTCGATAGCACGGAACACACCTACGGCTTCGACAACACGGCCGGTGCCAACACCGTAGCCTTTCTGGACGACCGCGTGAAGGATGTCGTGAATGCCGTGCGCGAAGCCGGAGACATCGACCGCACCACGTTCCTCATCGTCAGCGATCACGGTCAGAGCAGCGTCCACCACAGCGTCGATCCCAACGCGATTCTCACCGAGGCAGGCATTCCGCCGTCCGAGGCGACCGCTCTCGCCGAGGGCGGAGCCACCTACATCTACGAGACCCACCACACGCCGGAGCTAACGGCAAAGATTCGCGCAGCCTTCGCCGCCAATCCCGCCACCGACTCCGTGCCCGACGACCAGCA
The DNA here is from genome assembly GCA_039922815.1 of Granulicella sp. GTDB lineage: Bacteria > Acidobacteriota > Terriglobia > Terriglobales > Acidobacteriaceae > Edaphobacter. The sequence continues at coordinate 2,481 of JBDTDX010000361.1, read as the reverse complement.
GATCACCGCGCAAGGCTGGCCCAGCCGTACCGATAATCCCACCGCCTTCGACGTACTCGCCTACGCCAAGGAGGGCTGGGTCTTCGGCGGCCCTGCCGTGAAAGAGCACCGCACCACCAGCCCGAACGTCGAGCCCCAGACCGGCGCGCACGGCTACCCCAACACCCGCCCCCTCATGCAGGAGATCTTCATCGCCAACGGAGCCGCCATTCGTCCCCAAGGCGTACAACCCCCCTTCCCCAACATCGACGTCGCCGCCACCATCGCGCAGATTCTCGGTCTGCCCCAGACCGGCATGGACGGCAAACCGCTCACCGCGATTCTGAAGTAGAAGAGCCTCGCAAGAATTGCGAGACCGTCCCCTTTGAAGGAGATGTGCAGCATGGCGAAACTTGTCTACGCACTCAACCAGTCTCTGGATGGCTACATCGACCACCAGCACTTTTTACCAGCTCCCTTGCTCTTTCGTCACTTCGTCGAGCAGGTGCGTGACCTGACCGGCATTGTCTACGGTCGCGGCATGTACGAGGTAATGCGCTATTGGGACGAAGACCTTCCGGATTGGGACGCGAACGAACGCGACTTCGCGGCGGCGTGGCGGAGCCAACCGAAGTGGGTCGCGTCCCGCTCGCTCAAGTCAGTTGGCCCCAACGCAACGCTGATCGCGGATGACCTCGAGGCGGTGATACGCAGGCTGAAGGCTGAGTTGGATGGCGAGATTGACGTTGGTGGACCAGACTTGGCGCAAAGCCTGACCGAGGCCGGTCTTATCGATGAGTATCGGCTCTACCTCCGCCCCATCGTACTTGGTAGCGGCAAGCCATTCTTCGCCGGTCCCCGGCCGCCGCTCCGCCTGGTGGCCAGCGATCGAATCGGCGAGGACGTAATTCGGCTGACCTACGTTCCTGTTTAATCGCGCGACTCGTCCGACGGACTGCGGCGACGTGTCAGGTCCACTTTGTGTCATGAGCGGAAATACATACTAAGACAGCACTCTCTGCTCCGCATCTTTGTAGCTACAAAGATGTAGCTACAAATTGCGTCTGTAACTACAAATTTGTCACTACAGCACTACAAATTTGTAGCTACAGCACTACATTTTTGTAACTACACTTTAACCCGTTTTGAGCTCAATCAGGCCACCCGTCCGGCCTATCTGAGCTACACTAAGAAGGACGCGCAATTTCCCTCCTGAACCAACCCCAAGCGCCAAGATATTGAAAAGAACAGGACATACATCGCATTGAGTACCCAGACGACCGCCCAAGCCATCCGTAATATCGCCATCATCGCCCACGTCGACCACGGCAAAACCACCCTCGTCGACGCCATGCTCCGCCAGTCCGGAACCTTCCGTTTGAACGAGTCCGTGGCCGAGAGAGTGATGGATTCAAACGACTTAGAGCGCGAACGAGGCATTACGATTCTCGCCAAGAACACGGCGATCCAGTACCACGACTCCAAGATCAACATCGTCGACACCCCCGGCCACGCCGACTTCGGCGGTGAAGTAGAGCGCGCCCTCAAGATGGTCGATGGCGTCGTCCTGCTTGTGGACGCCTCCGAAGGCCTGCTGCCCCAGACCCGGTACGTTTTGTCGAAGGCGCTCGAAGCCAAGCTCACCCCGATTATTGTTATCAATAAGATAGACCGTCCCGACGCCCGCTGCCAGGAAGTTTTGAACGAGGTCTATGACCTCTTCATCGACCTCGACGCCGACGAGTCCATCCTCGAATTCCCCGTCATTTACACCAACGGCAAGGCCGGCACCGCCACCATGGACCTCGCCGTCCCCGGCACCGACCTCCAACCCCTCTTCGAGCTCATCTTCAAGACCATCCCCGCTGCCACCGGCACTCCGGACGGCGAACTTCAGGTGCTCGTCACCAACCTCGACTACTCCGATTACCTCGGGCGCCTTGCCATCGCGCGCGTCTTCAACGGGACGTTGAAGGTCGGACAAGAGATCAATCTGTCGAAACTGGACGGTACCTTGCAGCCCGTCAAAATCACCAAACTCTTTACGTTTCATGGACTTAAGCGCGAAGACACGACCGAGACCGAGGTCGGCGACATCGTCGCCATCGCCGGTATTCCGGGCATCACCATCGGCGAGAGCTTCTGCGATCTGATCGACCCCAAGCCCCTTCCTCTGATCAAGATAGACGAGCCGACCATCGCCATCGTCTTCTCCGTCAACAACGGCCCCTTTGCCGGTCGCGAAGGCAAGCTCGTCACCTCGCGCAACATCAAGGAGCGCCTCGAAAAAGAGCTCCTCACCAACGTCTCCATCCGCGTCGAAGACACCGGGACCCCGGATAACTTCAAAGTATTGGGACGAGGGGAGTTACAGCTCTCCGTGCTGATCGAAATGATGCGTCGCGAAGGCTTTGAGCTGATGGTTTCGCGTCCGACCATCGTCACCAAGCGCGTCGATGGCGAATTGATGGAGCCGAGTGAAGTCCTCACCATCGACGTTCC
>JBDTDX010000360.1:0-11320 GCA_039922815.1 Granulicella sp. | reverse complement strand
CCTCTATCTTCGTATCGTCGCGCGAACGCAATACCCGTTGGATGCTTACTGAGCTACGTATATCTTCTTTGAAGCCAGCGTCAATTACAAAGATGCATCAATATGGAGCCAAGAGAAAGAGGCCGCTGCGCCGATATCCGCGCCGGCAGCCTCTCTTTATTTAATTGCCTCAAAGTTACCGACAGATTTACCGTTCCGCGGCCTTCGATAGCATCTTAGGAGCATAGTCGACTCGGACAGTCTGGATCTCAAATGGCGTCACCGGTACGGTCACGTGATTGCCAGTCACGGCAATCGCAGATCCCTCCGGCTTCTCCATCAGGTTCACTAGCGTCGCTCCCGTAGCGCCAGGGGGGACGGTAAGCGTCACATTGCCGCCCTGCCCAGCCCACTCGTAGAAGCGGAGCACCAGACCGTTGCCGTCATCCGTCTTCTTCATGGCGGTTAGCACAACGTGCTGCGTGTCCAGGCCTACAAAGGAATGCTCCGGTTGCATCGTGCCGCCGTGGGCCATTATCTGCATCGCCTTCAGCCTGTAGTTGAACTCGTACCCGTGCCGTTCGGTAAGTGCCTGCTTCCAGTCGCCGCCATGCGGATAAAGTCCATACTCAAAATGATGCATCTCCCGGTCCGCATCGGGATCAGGCCATATCGGCGAGCGCAGCAAGGTTAATCGCAGCAGGTTGCCGACCGAATCGTAGCCATACTTCGAGTTATTCAGAAGGCTGAAGCCGTGCTGACCATCGCCAGCATCGGCCCAGCGCAGTGCCGGGACTTCAAATCGCGCCTTTTCGAAGCTATTGTTGCGTGTTGTCGGACGATCGATGGTGCCGTAGGGAATCTCGTAAGTCGCCTTATCGCTACTCGCTGCGAGTGGGAATGCGGCCTTGAGCAGCACATGCGTCTCGTGCCAGTCGATGTCGTTCGACACAACAGCATGATCGTCGCCGGTGTAGAGCGTGATGTCCTGAACAAACTTAGACTTCTGCCAGGTACGCGAAACGCGGATGATCGACCGCAGGGGCCCGGACTCGACGAGTTTTACCGAATCGACTTCATGCAAGAGAGTCGGTGGCACGTCGAGCGTTCCCGGATCGATGTTCCAGGCATCGTACTTCGTCGGAGTATCCTTGAACGCCTGCAATTCATTCCCACAGCCGCCTTTGGCAATCGTCTCGAAATTTGTCTTCTTGTCGAAGAGCGATGTGATGCAGCCGGTCTTCGCATCGACGGTCAACCGCACCGTCGCGTTTTCCATCGTCATGCCCGAGGCCTTCAGGTCGCTTGCAAAGGGACGCTTGCCCTCGACCGCATGGAGCACGATGTAGCCGAGAGAGGGCATCTGACTGACCCGGAAGAGCAGCCGATAGGTATGCGTCGCTTCATCCTGCGAAATGATCTGCGAGGGCACGACGTGCCCCTTCGGATCAATCAGGGAGATACTCTTGGCGGCCGTCGGCATTTGCACCGAAACTTCGCCGACGCCGCTCCGCTGCCATCCGAGCGAGTTGAATACGACGATGGGAACGCCCGGTGTCGCATGAGTATCCACATGTGCCGTGAGCGTGTTCAACGAATTCGTCGAGACCTCATTGGTGGCCCATCGGACCTGGTCATAGTCTTTCTGAGCATCCTTATAGATGATTCCGATACCCGAGCCGGCAGCAAGGTCGTGGAACTGGTTGAAGAGCACATGCTTCCACGCACTGGTGATCTCGTCTGCTGGATAGGCCAGTCCATCCAGCCATGCGAGAGACGCGTACTTCTCCGCGTCCAGCACCCACTCTTCGCTATCGCGCATGTTGCGCTTATGGTCGGCCTGTGTGGTGAAGACGCCGCGGTGATATTCGAGGTAGAGCTCATCCTTCCAGGTCGGCACGCTGATCGCAGCACCTGTAGGAACCGGCAGAGTGGTGTCGCCCTTGGCCAGCGTCTTATAATCCCACGTTGGTGAATTCGGATTGATCTCGCCTTCGATCTTCGTGAAGTAGCTCTGCGCGGTTCCAAACTCTTCGTGCGGCATCACCTTTGATGGGTCCATCCAGTGCAGACCCTCGTCGAGCATCGCGCGCGTTGGGCCACCACCATGATCGCCAACGCCATAAAGATCCATCAGTTCGGTCATGCCGGGAGAAAAGGTTCGCGCTTGTGCAAGGTCTTTCGCAAGTCGCGTCGGGTCAAGGTTCTGGTTTGCATAGTCATGCGGAAAGTACGTAAGCACCTTGCTGCCATCCGGCGACTCCCACCAGAAGAGCTTGAGCGGCAGCTTGTTGGTGTCGTTCCAAAACATCTTCTGCGTCACGAAATAGTCGATGCCCGAACGCTTGTAGATCTGCGGGAGCTGCCAGTTGTATCCGAACGAGTCGGGGTTCCAGCCGATCCGCGTCGTCTTGCCGTAGAGTTTGTTGAATGTCTCCTGCCCTATCAGAATCTGACGCACGAGCGATTCTCCATCGGGCATGTTGAGGTCGGGCTCCAGCCACATACCGCCCACCAACTCCCAACGCCCTTCCTGAACGCGCTGCTTGATCTCAGCATTCATCTGCGGATATTTATCTGCCATCCACTGGCTATAGACCGCCGCCGACTGCGTGTAGGTATAGGTCGGGTACTCGCGCATCAACTGCACAGCAGTGCCGAAGGTCCGCTTAACCGCATCGACCGTTTCTGTCCAAGGCCAGAGCCACGCCGCGTCAATGTGCGAGTTCCCTGTCAGATGAAACGTCGCCGTCTGCAATAAAGGCCGCAGCGCGGTCAACGTCGTCTGAGAGCGTTGCAAAGAAGCATCGAATGCCTTCTGGTCGCTGCGATCGAGTGCTGCCAGATCGACCTCACTTACCGCCTTCAGCAACGTGGCACGATTCGCGCCTGAATTCGGAGCGAGAGACGGAACCAGCGCTGCCGCTGCCACAAACTCCTGCCGTAGATCTTCGGGGTTCGGACGGTTTGCGGCGAACTCCACCTTCATCTCGACACTGTTGAACTTCTTCTCGTCTACCGTCTCCAGCAACTTCACCGCGACCAGCACTTTGTCGCCCGGCTTCGCATCGCTGAATAGTTCCACTGGCTCTAGATCTTCGCCCAGTGCCACGCGCCGACCATTGAAGTAGATAATCTCAGGCACGGGACCGTTCGCATTGTCGTGGAACACAAAGCTGATTCGCGCGCCCGTCAAATCGTAGCCATTGAGAGCCTTCGGGACCTCCACCAGACGGCGATACCACACTGCCTCCTTGCCCGCCGTCGACTTGGACTGGACGGTCGCCCACGATGAGTCGTCCAGCGTCGGCGATTCGCCATGCGCAACGTCGCCGGCATGGAAGCGCCAGGTAGCGCCCGGAAGACTGCCAAAGGACGCGAGCTTATCGATAACTTTGCTCTCAGCCGGCGAGAAGATCACCGGACCCTGCTGAGGATGCTCTGATTCGAAAAGCTGTGCGCTGGCAGGGGAGGCGGCTCCCGCAACCAGGCAGAATGCAATGGCAGAGAAAAGCAATTGACGATTCACGGGCGCCTCCTAAAACGGCTTCACCCAGTATCCAACGAAAGCGCTAACTCCGCGAACCGTTAAGGTGCGTTATCCTTCCCCGTGACGACAAGAATCTTTTTCTACCCAGCGTAGTTTGCCCCGGTCAAGCCCGAGAGGCTTCGGAGCAGCGTGTACCGGATACGGATATCAAAACGGATCGTACGAGGTTAGTAGCGATGGCTTTGAACAAGTTTCTCCTGCGCAGTACGCTGACCGGCGCTCTGGGCGGCCTGCTGTTTGGCTTTGACACCGCCGTGATTGCCGGCGCTACGTACGCGCTGACCGACCAGTTTCACCTCACGCCGTTTGAACTTGGCTTTACTGTCTCCATCGCGCTCTGGGGAACCGTGATCGGCGCCATCAGCGCGGGCAATATCGGCCAGCGCATCGGCAGTCGCTTCACGCTGCGGATCATGGCGATTCTCTATGTACTGTCCGCCATTGGCTGCGCCTTCGCGCCGACGTGGACGATCTTCCTGGTCGCCCGCTTTCTCGGCGGCCTAGGCATCGGCGGATCGTCCGTGCTTGGCCCTGTGTATATCGCAGAGCTTGCACCTCCCGCCTATCGAGGCCGTCTGGTGGGCCTGTTCCAGGTCAATATCGTCGCTGGCATTCTGCTGGCTTACTTCTCCAACTTCTCCATTGCTTCGATGCACCTGGGAGCCGTCGAATGGCGCTGGGAGTTCGGCGTCTCCGCCCTGCCCGCAGTGCTCTTTCTCATCATGCTCTTCAGCATCCCACATAGCCCGCGCTGGCTCGTGGCCAAGGGAAGGGTCAAGGAGGCTCGCGAAACCCTGACAAGCCTCGGAACGCCCGAACCGGAAGTCGAGCTTGAGGAGATCGTCGCCTCGATCCATGTAGAGACCAGCAGCAGCAAAGAGCCGCTTTTCATCATGAAGTATCGCGTGCCGATTCTGCTGGCCATTGCGATTGCCGCCTTCAATCAACTCTCCGGCATCAATGCTATCCTCTACTATCTAAACGATATCTTCGTCTCAGCGGGGTTCAGCCGCGTCTCGGGCGCCCTGCAATCGGTGGTGGTGGGCGCTGTCAATCTTGGGGCGACGCTGCTCGCCATGGCGTTGATCGACAAGCTGGGCCGCAAGACGCTCCTGCTGATTGGCTGCGTCGGCATGACCATCTCGCTGAGCGGCGTAGCGACGGTTTTTATTACCGGACAGGGACACAGTTTGTTGCTATTCCTCGTCGTCGGCTTTATTGGCTCGTTCGCGATCTCGTCCGGCGCCGTCATCTGGGTCTACATGAGCGAGATCTTTCCTAACGACGTTCGCGTCAAAGGACAGGCGCTTGGGAGTACCGTGCTGTGGGTGATGAACGGCATCATCTCGCAGGTGTTTCCTTCGATGGCTGCGAAGTCACGCTCGCTACCCTTTGTGATCTTTGCCGTCCTGATGGCCGTGCAATTCTTCGTCGTGTATTTCTTCTTCCCTGAGACCAAAAATCTCTCCCTTGAACAGCTTCAGAAGAAGCTGGGCATGAGCGAAGCATGACGGGTACACGCATCGACAAGTGGCTGTGGGCTGCTCGGTTTTTCAAGACGCGGGAGCAGGCCTCGAAGGCCTGCGAGCTTAAGCGCATCATTTCAAACGAGTTAGTTGCCAAGCCGTCGCGCGAGATCCGTCTCGGAGACATGCTTCGAATTAAGAATGAAGCCGGGGAGTTTCAAATTGAAGTGCTGGCATTGAGCGAACAGCGAGGACCCGCTGCGGTCGCCCAGACGCTTTACCGCGAGACCGAGGAGAGCAAAGAAGCTCGCAGAAAAGCTGCCGAAGAGCGCAAGCTGCTTGGCCCTATGGCCGATACGCATGTAGCTCGACCTTCCAAACGCGATCGACGGCTCATCCACAGTTTCCGAGGCAGGGATTTCGATCCGGGCTAGGGTACGGCTCTACTTTGCGCTTTGCAGATAGGCCATCAAGCTAGCCACATCCTGTGCCGTGTAGTTTTCGAGAAGCGCGCCGTGCCGCTGGCGGCCGACAATCTGCTTTGTATCGTGCAACGCATCGAGCTTGAATGACGGCACGATCTCCAGAAGCGCCGGTCTCAAGACTTGGGCCTTCAGCGTGGGTACATCGTATTTTGTGACGATCCTGACGAGGTCTGCTGGAGCGTGACAGGTGCTACAGTTTGTCGCAAAGTAGGTCTTCCCCACAGCAGCGTTTCCCGTTGGCCCGGCCTTTGCTGCCATAAGCTCCGCATAGCGGCCCTGCTGTCGGGCATAGTGAATCCACCGCGCAATGTCGCTGATCTCCTGGTCGCTCAGGTCGGAAAACTGTGGCATTGGTGAGAGCTTCGCGGTCTGGGGGATGCCGTGGCGCAGGATGCCGCCAATCAGGTTGCCGTGATCATCCGCACCTACGAGCCCGGAGTGCATCAGGTCGGCGGCCTCACCATTGCGCACCTTTAGATCCACACCATGGCAATAGGCACAGCCATACAACACGTAGGTCTCCTTACTGTGCTGTAGGACCGGGTCGGGCAGTATAGGGGCCAGAAAATCGACCACGCCGCCGGTTGGCCGCTCCACCTCCTGCGCGCCGGCAAAGGTTGCAGTAACGATCACCGCAAGCAAAAACGCATAAAGCTGTATACGACGTTGCATTGACTCTCCCTGTCTTCCTTCGCGCCTTGAAGAATGCCTAGGCAAGTGCGCGCTTGCAGTAATCGAACTCGACCTGCACTTCCTCAACTCCCGTGCGCAGCGTGCCGTGCTCGAACTCAAGCAGTGCAACGATCGGCCACTGGTTGTCGCGGATCATCCTGAGAATCTCAATAATGGGTGCATCTCCCTGTCCGAACGGGGTGCTGCGCCCGTTGTTCTTCCTGCGATCGCCAAGGTGAACGCTGGACATGCGCTCGTGATGCTTTTCGAGAAACGCGAGGCAGTCTCCATTGGCCGCGGTAAAGTGGCGGACATCGAGCGTCGCCTTGAAGTTTGGCGACATGGCGAGGCCTTTCTCGAAGCTCGCCTCGTTGCTGAACGAATCCGGGTCCGAGAGATTGTCATGATTGTGCAGGCCGGCGAACATACCATGCCTGCCCGGAAACGGAATCAGGCGATGCGCCACGGCCAAGCCATAGGAGCCGATGACGCCCTTCGCTCCTAAAGCCTTTGCTGCCTCGAAGATGGCGTCGATCTCCGCATCGGTGTTGTTGTCGCCGATGTTGATGTAGTAGGTGAAGATGCTGATGCCGGCATCGTCAAAGTCCTGCTTTGCTTTGCGGTAGTAGTCCGGCGATGCGGTGAGGCGCCAGTTTCTGAGCTTCTCTCTGGCCGCCTCCGGGCTCACTCCGGGGCCGGTGAAACGAGGTTCTACCCAGGTTGCGTGCAGCTCGACGATGCCAAGACCGTTCTGGACCATGCGCTGGATGAGGATCGGACGGTTCTCCACGGTCATCGGAAGATCATGATAACAATAGGGTTGTAGTCCGAACTGAACGCCGTTGATGGTGGAGTTGATTCTTGGCTTAAGGGTCTGAGCCATGGCCAGGCCTGGGATACCGGCCAGCGCAAGCTGCCCGAAGCGGCGGCGCGTCAACATCATGAGTTCACTCCCTCGATAGAACGTTGCAACAGCCGTCCCATGCGGCGCACCAAGCATATGCGAAAGCGGAGCTATTTGCTTTGCGAAGACGGAAGAATGGTTTCGAACCTATTTTGGTACGCGTTATCCACCGCTTTCTACGGGAGTTAGCTGGAATGGGCTTGATCCTGAGAGCTCAGGGCCGCATACTTTGGGCAGTCCCTGAACCAGAGGCCGAGACGACTAAGTGACCCGATACAGCCGTCATGACGTACTCCGAATACTTCATTTGAAGGCGAGACAGCTCGCGGCCTGGGAGCGGGGCGGACTGATACCCCTGCACGAACTCTATAGTTTTGAAGACCTTAGCCAGTTGCGGACGCTCCGCGATCTTTGTGCGACGCGCATTTCGGTGCGCAGCATTCGTGCCTCTGTAAGCGCCATGGAGCGTGTGGCCGGGATGCAAAATGCGTTGCTGGAATCGACGGCGATTCGGCGGGGGGGACGGCTGGTGTTCCGGCATGGCGGGTCCTTAATGGACCCGGTGACGCAGCAGCTTGCGTTCGACTTCGAGGTGGGGACGAGCAAGCCCCTGGAAGTGAGTCTGCGGCCGGTCGACGAGCTTCATAACGCGTTGATTCTACAAGAGATGTTTCTTAAGGCGGTGCGGCTGGAGGAGCGGGTTGAGACGCTTTCTGAGGCGGCGGAGCTTTATGAATCAATCCTGAAACGAGAGCAAGGCCACGCGGCAGCGGCGATCAATCTGGGGACAATTCGTTACAACGAAAGAAGTTACGAGGTGGCGGAGCAGTTGTACCGGCGGGCCACGGTCGCCGATCCTGAGTATGCCCTGGCCTTCTTCGATCTGGGCAATGTATTGGACGAAATGCAGCAGCTTGACGAGGCCATTGTGGCCTATCGGCAAGCGCTCAAACTGGTCCCTCAGTACGCGGATGCCCATTATAATCTTGCACTTGCGTATGAACGACAGGGGGAGCGACGGAAGGCTTTGCGACATTGGCTGATGTACGTGCGGCTCGATCCGGTGGGCCCGTGGGCGAGCCATGCGAAGGGCCAGGCGCGGAAGATTTTGAGTGGGGAACGGTTGCGGATCGTGAGTCGCCGGGGCTTGATGGTGGCGGCAGGCTGACTTTTCGGGGCTTTTGAGCCAAAACTGTAGCTACAAATTTGTAGTGCTGTAGCTACATTTTTGTAGTGCACATCCCTTTTTGTAGCTACAAATTTGTAGTGCGTTTTGGCTTTTGTAGCTACAAAAATGTAGTGCTGTAACTACAAATTTGCAGGTGGTTGTCGCCACTCATTTTGGAGACTTATCTCCTTTCCGGGAAACTCCTTCTGGCAGATTTGCCATCTGATGAGACCGAGGTGGCAGTTATGACACCAGAAAAAGAGCAGAAGAAAATCGACCCTGAGCCGCGTGGGTTCGGAGAACATACGCGAGGGCTGTCGGGCGAGTATGCCCATGAGCAGGGTTGGGGTCTTGATGTCGAGGAACGAACCAGAGGGCCGAAGAATCCGGACGGAGGGACTGACTACGAATATGGGGCGCGCGACTTTGGCGACGAAGCTGTGAATGTGGCGGGAGAGTCTACGATTCTACGACGAACCATGATGGAAGAGAGAAGGACTAAGTAATGACGAATAAGAAGGCGCATGAAGAGGCAGAAGAGTTGAAGGAGTTTGACGCACACGTACCCGACGCGGTGCCGGCACCTGAGGATGGCGGCCACTCTCATTCGCATGCGGCGCACCTTGGAACGTCGGCGCATGAGAACACCAAGCCTGCGGGCGGGTTGAAGCATGGGGTAACGCTTGGGGAGTTGCGCGAGCCTCCGCAGGTGACTGGGCGGGTTGGGAAGGAACATCGGAAGCAATAGGACGGCTTCTGGTCTCGGTTGAAGAAAGCTCATAGGATGTTCTCTTTGCGAGGATGTCTTATGAGCTTTTTTGTTTAGGCCTGAGAGGCTGGATCAAGTAGCCTCATTCAGACTGTTGTATCCGGGGGTTTGTTTGCGTCGCTTGATTCTCGTTTTGATCTTGATGGCTTTGCCGCTTGGTGCCGTGGCGCAGACGCCGGGCGCTGCATCTTTGAGGGACTACCAAGGGCACTACGAGTATGATGGGGGATCGACAGTCTACATGGTCGCGGGCAAGGATCTGTTTGCCATTGTGGATGAGGCGAAGTACAAGCTGCCTGCGTCGGGGGTTGATACGTTTTTGAATGGCGGCGGGCAGAAGATTGTCTTTCGGCGGGACGCGCGTGGCGTAGTGGATGGGTTTGAGGAACACGGTCACTTCCATCGAATTCTTTCGCACACGGTGTCTTCGATTGCGCTGGATCTGACCTCTCCTCGGCGAAATGGGGATATGAGCTATAGCTACAAGGTGCCGGTCGATCGGCATGACGGCGTTGCTGTGGGCGATATTGCCAGGTCTGACCTGGACGTAGAGATTGCTAACAAGATCGTTCGCGGCATTCTGGATGGCACTTGGAACGATGTTCATAGCGTGCTGCTGTATCAGCGGGGCAAGCTGGTGCTGGAAGAGTACTTCTATGGCTACGACTGGCAGCGTCAACACCAGATGCGGTCCGCGACAAAATCGGTGGTATCTACACTCGCTGGGATCGCGGTGGATCAGCATGCGGTTGCGAGTGTGAATGCAGCGGTGCTTCCGCTGATGAAGTATGCGAGCTATGAGAATCCCGATCCGCGGAAGGCGCAGATGACGCTGCGCGATCTGCTGACGCAGCAGTCGGGGCTGGCGTGCAATGACCATGACAGCAAATCGCCGGGCAACGAACTGGTGATTGACGAGAAGCCGGACTGGGTGAAGGCTACGCTGGATCTTCCGCTGATTCATGAGCCGGGGACGAAGGGATTTTATTGCTCGGGTGGGGTGTCTGTGGTGGGCCGCATGACGGAGAACGCGACGCATATGTACCTGCCTGACTATGCGCAGAAATACCTGTTTGGGCCACTGGGGATTACGCGTTCGCAGTACACATGGAACTACCTGCTGACGAATGAGGACAAGGAATACTCGCAGATTCATCTGCGGCCGCGGGACATGCTGAAGCTGGGGATACTGTATCGGGATGGCGGCAAGTGGCATGGGAGGCAGGTGCTGTCGGCGAGCTTTGCGCATGATGCGATCTCGGCGCAGAGTGAGGTGGATGACACGGGCTATGGGTATTTCTGGTGGCGGCCGTGGTATTCGGTCGACACCGCAGCGGGGCCACAGCGGGTCTATCTGGGGGCGGCGCAGGGAAACGGGGGGCAGAAGATCTATATCCTGCCGGAGTATGACCTGGTGGCGGTGTTTACGGCGGGCTCGTATAACGCGGGGAGCTCGGCACCGAACAGGATTATGAAGGGCGTGATTTTGCCAAAGCTGCTTGCGGTGCATGGATCGAAGTCGCTGACGGCGAAATAGGGCTGGTTTTGGGAGTTGTGGGAGCGGTGCCCTTCTGCGGATTCGCAGGAGGTTCTAAACTGGGAGAAGAGGTTTTTCTCTTCCCCATGAGTTCTCAGACTATTTTGCGTACGCCGCGTGCGCCGCTGCCTTTTTTGGGGGTGGCGTGTGCGGTGGGTGTTTCGACACTTTATTACAATCAGCCGTTGCTGCTGGAAATGGGTCACAGCTACGGGGCGACGGCGGGGCATACGGGATTTGTCGCGGTGGCGACGCAGGTGGGATATGCGTTCGGGCTGCTGTTCTTCGTTCCGCTGGGCGATGTGCTGGAGCGGCGGTCGCTGATTATGAAGATGTTTGCTGCGGTCTCCGTGGCGCTGGTACTGGTGGCGGTAGCGCCGAGTTTGACGTGGTTGATCGCGGCGAGTGCGCTTGCGGGGCTGTTCTCTTCGGTGACGCATGTGGTGCTCCCGATTGCTCCGGACATGGTGGGGGAGAAGGAGCGGGGGCGGGCGATCGGGATTGTGATGACGGGGCTGCTGCTGGGGGTGCTGCTGGCGCGGACGTTTGCTGGGTGGCTGACGAAGATCGATGGATGGCAGGGTGTGTTTCTGGCGGCGGCGGTGATGAACCTGGCGTTTGTGCCGCTGCTGTGGAAGCTGATGCCGAAGCTGCCTCCGAAGCAGGCATTGGGCTATCGCGAGGCGATGCAGTCTTTGTGGACGCTGTGGCGGACGGAGCCGGTGCTGCGGGAGGCCGCGGTGATGGGCGGGCTGATCTTTGCGGCGTTCAGCTGCTTCTGGACGACGCT
>JBDTDX010000359.1:0-6433 GCA_039922815.1 Granulicella sp. | reverse complement strand
TCCGCAACCGCCGCCGCGCCCGCGTGTAACTGCTAGAATCAAGCCCAACCGCTATGACTGAGCCCACCACACAGCAACCCAAGCTTCGCCAGAAGGGCCGCCTCATGTCGGCCTCCGAGATCGAACGCACCCTTGTCCGCCTCGCCCACGAGATCGTCGAAAAAAACGACGGCAGCGAGAATCTCGGTCTCGTCGGCATCAAGCGCCGTGGCGTTCCTCTCGCCCAGCGCCTCGCCGCGCTGATCGGCACCATCGAGAAGCACCCCGTCGATACCGGCGTCCTCGATATCAGTTTCTACCGCGACGACCTCTCTACCGCCGGCCCCCGCCCCACCGTCGTCGCCGGCGAGCTTGGCTTCGATATCACTGGCCGCGATATCGTCCTCTGCGACGACGTCCTCTACACTGGCCGCACCATCCGCGCCGCCCTCGACGCCCTCTTCTCGCACGGCCGGCCGCGCTCCGTCCAGCTCCTCGTCCTCATCGACCGCGGCCACCGCGAGCTGCCCATCCAGGCCACCTTCACCGGCCGCAGCATCCCCACCTCCAGCCGAGAGATCATCGAAGTCAAACTCAACGAGATCGACACCGACGAGCAGGTCCTCCTCGTCGAACTGGTCGACTGATGTTGCGTTCTGTAGCGGCATTGAAAACCCACCGCCGTTCGACGTGTTCGTCAGTCCTCTCTTGGGGCTTCCAGTGAGTCATATTTGGCAGGGCTATGGTAGTGCCATCTTTCTTGAGTTTGGTCAATTGCAACCCAGACAACGACGCGATGGATCGCCTGGAAATCCTATAGGCGAATGGACCTTGATGATGGATTGGAGTTGGCGTATTGAAGGCAAACGCCGGATTTGGTGCGGAAGCTGGAGTGATGGCGAGCGATGGCCGCGTGCTTTTTCCAGACTTCAAGGCGCAACTGTTAAGACCGTCATGCTTTTTGGCAGACTTCCGGAAATCGACCTCGAACTGAGTAACGGTCTGCACCTTTTGTCGATGTCTACAGTTGAAGGAGATCCCGAATGGGGCCTTATCAAGCGACAGGACGGTGACATCATTTCGGTCGGCATCGTCGCCGGTCGCCTAAATTTTCGCCAGGATTTGGCCGACTGAGCTTCGTGATGCTGATGGCATCACTGCAACCTGATACAACGGTATAGGGAAGTCAATCACGAATGAAGACCATCCATCCCGGCTCTCTCCTCACCGTCGACAACCTCCCCATCGCCGACGTAGCCCACATCCTCTCCCTCACAAGCCGCATCGAGCAGATGGCCGTCGATGAGCGCGCCACCCTGCTCAAAGGCCGCCGCATCGCCCTCCTCTTCTACGAGTCCAGCACCCGCACCCGCACCAGCTTCGAGCTCGCCGCCAAGTCCCTCGGCGCGACCACCACGCTCGTCAGCGACAAATCCTCCTCCATCGAAAAGGGCGAGTCCCTCAAGGACACCGGCCTCACCCTCCGCGCCCTCGGTGCCGAGTGCATCATCCTCCGCCACCCTGCCTCGGGCGCGCCCTTCCTGCTCGCCGAAACCAGTGGCCTCCCGATTCTCAATGCCGGCGACGGCATGCACCAGCACCCCTCGCAAGCCCTCCTCGACCTCCGCACCATCCTCACCCGTCTCCACCTCGACGACACCACCGCCAACGAGCATTCGCTCCAGGGCGTCACCGTCATCATCACCGGAGACATCCGCCACTCCCGCGTAGCCCGCTCGAACGCCATGCTCCTCCCCCGCCTCGGCGCGCGTGTCCTCCTCTGCGGCCCCGAGCCGCTGCTCCCCGACCACGCCCGCACCCTGCACCCCGCAGTCGAAATCTTCCGCGACTTCGACGCAGCCCTCGACCAGGCAAACGCCGCGCCCAAAGGTGGGGTCGCCATGATGCTCCGCATTCAGCGCGAACGCCTCGCCGGTCTCGAACTCGACCTCGCGGACTACATCGCCCGTTACCAGCTCAACACCGAGCGCCTCACCGCACACGCGCCCAACGCCCTTGTCATGCACCCCGGCCCCATGATCCGCGGCCTCGAGATCGAAGGCGCCGTAGCCGACGGCCCCAACTCCGCCATCGAACAGCAAGTCACCAACGGCCTCGCCATCCGCAGCGCTCTCCTCGTGAGAGCTTTAGGCGCTGAAGCCCGCGCTCTCGGAGCCAAAGCATGACCGACCTTCTCATCCGCAACGCCCACGCCATCGACCCCTCGACGCATCTCGACAGCCCACGCGACCTCCTCATCCGCAACGGCCGCATCGCCGCCATTGAAGCCCCGGGCACCCTCCCCGCAGGCCCCGCAGAGTTCGACGCCACCGGCCTTGTCCTCGCCCCCGGCTTCATCGACCCCCACGTCCACCTCCGCGAGCCCGGCCAGACCTACAAGGAGACCATCGCCACCGGCACCCGCGCCGCCGCCGCCGGAGGCTTCACCACCGTCGTCGCCATGCCCAACACCGTCCCCGTCAACGACTCCGTCCAGAGCCTCACGTGGATGCTCTCCCCCGACCGCAACTCCGCAGTCCACCTCCTCGCCATGCCCGCCGCCACCCTCGGCAGCCACGGCGAAGCTCTCTCCGACTACGAAGCCCTCGCCGAAGCCGGGGCCGTAGGCTTCACCGATGATGGCAAGCCCGTCCTCGACGACGACATTATGTGGTTCGCCCTCCTCGCCGCAGCGCGCCTCGGCCTACCCATCTCGCAGCACGCCGAAGACACTCGCCTGACCGGTGGCTGTAGCATGAACTTCGGCCCCGTCGCCTTCCGCCTCGGCCTGCGCGGCATGACCGTCGAAGCCGAATCGCAGATTGTCGAGCGCGACCTCCAGTTCCTCCGCGACATCGAAAAGGTCGAGCACCTCCGCCCCCACCTCCACGTCCAGCACGTCTCGACAGCCAAGGCCCTCACCGCAATTCGCCACGCCAAACAACAGGGCCTGCACGTCACCTGCGAGGCCGCACCGCACCACTTCACGCTCACCGACGAAGCCCTCGACACCCGCGTCCCCAGCTTCTATGCAGGCAGCGGCATTGCCTACAACACCAACGCCAAGATGAACCCGCCCCTGCGCGCCGAACAAGACCGCCTCGCCGTCATCGAAGCCCTCCTCGACGGCACCGTCGACTGCATCGCCACCGACCACGCACCGCACGCCGCCCACGAGAAAGAGGTCGAGTTCGAGCGCGCCCCCAACGGCATCACCGGCCTCGAAACCGCCCTCGGCCTAGCCCTCCGCGTCCTCCACCGCGACCACGGCATGCCCCTCGCGAAGATCGTAACCTTGATGAGCACAAACCCAGCGCTCATCCTCAAACTCAAAGATCGCGGCAACCTGAACGTCGGCGGCCACGCCGATCTCGTCCTCTTCGCACCCTCCGCCGAGTGGACCTACAACGCCAAAGCCAGCCTCTCGAAGTCCAAAAACTCCCCCTTCGACGGAAGCACCATGCTCGGCAAAATCCACACCACACTCAGCGAAGGCCGCGTCGTCTACCAGAGGTAACTCCCCTTGGCGGAAATACCGTGTACAGTGAGATAGCGAAGGCAGAGTCCTTGAGGGAGAAAATCAAATGGCAGATAGAAAACCGTTTCTAGCCGTTACCCCGGTCAATAAGGAACTTGCATCCTTGCTCGAAAAATCACGAGACCGCTTGGTGACCGAAGAAGAATTGCGTGAACAGAGGATCAGCTTTGCCTTTGGAAACGCCCTGAACGCAGAGTACATAACCAAGGAAAGTGTACGTCAGACTTCGCAAAGCATCCGGCTCCGTCCCTAAGTCCATCCAAGCCTATGTCGGTTCGCGAGAAAGATAATCCATCGCTTTACGCAAAGGTGCAGGAGCAAAATCTTCTGCGTCAGTACGATCTGCTTTTGAACTGCATCAAGATTGGTCTGGAGAAGGGCATAGAGTCCTTCGATAAATACACCCTATGGGCTCTCAATGCTGCAGCGGTCTCCAACATCGCTCAGTTTGGAGGACGCTACCGCGAAGAGCCGATCTATGTCGGCGACCATATCCCTCCACACTTCAAAGACGTCTCTAATGAGATGGATCGCTTCATCTCGTTCATCCATGAAAATTGGACCATCGTCGACCACCCAACAGTTTTACCGGCTTATGCTCTTTGGCGGATGAACTGGATTCACCCTTTCGTGGAAGGGAACGGCCGCACTGCCCGTGCCGCATGCTACTACCTCATGTGCATGAAACAAGGTCGTCTGCTGAGCGGTAAAAAGATTGTGCCAGAACGGATTCGAGACAATCGAAAGCACTATTACGCTGCTTTGAAGGACGCAGATAACCATTGGACCGCGGGCCATTTCAATGTTACAGCTCTCGCAAATTATCTGGGTGATCTTCTTATCGGTCAACTCAGCGAATAGGTGAAAACGGAGCCTCTGCTGAATATCCTTGGTGCCATCCCCAAATCGCCTGTGTTTAGAATGTCGCGCACGAACTTGAGATAAGGAGCACCATGAGCACACTCCAGAACTCCCCCCGCATCACCCCATTCCTCTGGTTCGATCAGAACGCCGAGGAAGCCGTCGACTTCTACCTCTCCGTCTTCAAGAACTCCCGCCGCTTCGATAAGCTTGCCTCTCCCTCGCAGACGACAGTACAGAAGGGCAAGGTCCTCATCATCAACTTCGAGCTCGACGGCCAGCGATTCACCGCGCTCAACGGCGGTCCCAACTACAAGTTCAATAAAGCCATCTCCTTCTTCGTACGCTGCGAGAATCAGGAGGAGATCGACCACTACTGGTCCCGCCTCACCGAAGGCGGCAAAGAGGTCCAGTGTGGCTGGCTCGAGGACAAGTTCGGCCTCTCCTGGCAGATCGTCCCCGCCAACATCAGCGAACTCATCAAAACCCCCAAAGGCATGGAAGCCATGATGAAGATGGTCAAACTCGACATCGCAGAACTGGAACGCGCCAATAATACTCAACCAGAGTAGTTACGTAATAAGTTTCCCCGCCACAACTACAATGTCTATTCCGACCAACGGGAGGGCCCGCGCAGCACCGGTTGCCAAGACCGATATACACGGCACAAAGTGCCCGCTCTCCGCGCAGGAGGCCCGTCCGGCAGGACGCCTTGCGGGAATGTTTTAAGACAGAATCCCCATCCCCTTCGCCACGCGCACCATCACCTCGAGCGCCTGGTCGATCTCGTCTCGAGTGTGCTCGCTCGTCATAATCGTCCGCACGCGAGCCTTGCCCTCGGGCACCGTCGGAAACGCGATCCCCGTAGCCATCACGCCCGCGTCAAACAACGCCTTCGAGAACTCCATCGTTCGCCGCCCGTCGCCAAGAATGATCGGCGTAATTGGCGTCTCGCTCTTAGGCGTCGTTACCCCGCCCACATCGAAGCCAGCGCCCGTCAATTGCTCTTTGAAATAAGCTGTGTTCGCCCAGAGCCGCGCGATCCTCTCCGGCTCATTCTCCAACAGATCGAAGGCAGCGATGCAACTCGCCGCCACACTCGGCGGATGCGATGTCGAAAACAAGAATGGCCGCGCCCGATGGCACAAATAATCAATCAAATCGCGGCTCCCGCATACATAGCCGCCCAGGCTGCCAATCGCCTTCGAGAGCGTGCCCACCTGCACATCCACCTTCCCGTGAACGTTGAAATGATCAACCGACCCACGCCCATTGCGCCCCAGCACGCCGCTCGCATGGGCGTCATCGACCATCATGATTGCGTCGTATCGTTCCGCGAGCGCCGCCAGTTTGTCGACAGGCCCAATGTCGCCATCCATGGAAAAAACGCCGTCCGTGATGATCAGTTTCCGCCCCGGCTCATGCTCGATATCCTGCAGCAATTCTTCGGCATGGTCCGTATCCTTATGCCGGAACACCTTGATCTTTGCCCGGCTCAACCGCGCCCCGTCGATGATCGAAGCATGATTCAACTCATCGGAGAGAATGAAATCATCCTTCCCCAGAATCGACGAGACCGTTCCCGCATTGGCTGCGAACCCTGATTGAAACACGACACACGCTTCCACATTTTTGAAGGCCGCAATCTTCTCCTCCAGTTCCATGTGAATGCGCATCGTTCCGGCAATCGTCCGCACCGCGCCCGAGCCCACGCCGTACTTCACGGTCGCCGCCAACGCCGCCTCCCGTAACTTCGGGTGGTTACACAGTCCTAAGTAGTTATTAGAGGCAAGGTTAATAACTCGCCTGCTATCGTAGGTGCAGACCGCAGCCTGCTCGTCCTGAAGCACTCGCAGTTTGAAGAACGTTCCCTGCGCCTTCATCTCGTCGATCTGCGCGGTCAAATGGGCAAGCTGCGGGCGGGTTCCGTTGACATCACTCATACCCAACATGCTAAACCCACGCTTGTGGGAGGATTAATTGGTTTGCATGATCACTATTTGGCATCCATGTAAAAGAAGCTTTCGTAACCAATCGACAAGAAACCATGAGGAC